>JBIKUP010000316.1:0-2780 GCA_044347535.1 Burkholderiaceae bacterium | reverse complement strand
ATCATCGGCCGGCATGGTAAACCAGCGCAGCAGTGCAATCAGATCACCCGCTTCAAGCGTGTCCAGCAATCCCCCCGCGCGACTACTGACGAACGGTATACCGACCGATCTGAGTCCTCGTTCAACAGAAGCAAGATGGGTTCGACTACGTACCAGAATCATCATGTTCGACCATGCCAATGCTTGGCCGGACTGGCTGAATTGCTGACGAGCTTGATGCAAGGCATAAGCTACTTGCATCCCCTCTTTCTCGCGCCTGAGATCTTCCAGCTCAACCGGCGCTTGACCGAGCGGGTCACGTAATGAAAAGCTATTTGCCTGCGGCGGCGCTATTTTTTCTTCACGCAGCAAAGGCAAGCGCCATACTGCACCCTCGGCGCTGGATGTGGTTGCCTGCTCGGCATACAGCGTGTTGCCGCCCATCGTCTGGTTGAGTGCTGCAACGATAGCAACTGCATTTCGATAGGTAATGCTGGTCCGAAGATCTACTGCGCCAAAGGGCTTCAATAATTCGCGTGCCGCCTGAAATACACGTGGCTCTGCGCGTCGGAAGCGATAAATCGATTGCTTGGGATCGCCAACAATAAAGACACTGGGTCGCTGGGCGTCGTATCCGTAGGCATCCAACCAAGCACGCACAATTTGCCACTGCAGCGGATTGGTATCCTGAAATTCATCAATCAAAATATGCTTGTAGCGGGCGTCAATCCGCGCATGCAGATACGCTGCGTGTTCTGGATCAGACAGCAGACGCCAAGCCTGTAACTCGAGGTCGGCAAAGTCGAGCTTGCGCTGATCGGCTTTCACCGCGTGATAATGATCGATTAGCGCGGCGCCAACCGTAAACACAGCCAAGTTCAACTGGCGAACGGTCATTTCGCTGCTACGCGCACGTAGATTGATCAATGCCTCGCAAAGCGAAGCCCAATCCGACGGGAAGTGGTCAAGGTCAGTTTCAGCCAGCGCCGCCCGCTGCGCCTTGGTGATTGTTATGGCACGGGGTTCGCCGCTCTTTGTCAGGCAGGCGGTGCACAAGCGCTCAAACGATTCAAGGCTAGGGTCAGCGCCAAGTGTTTGGATAATTTCATTGGCGTGTGTTTGTTGCTTCTCAGTCCCTGCACCCAATATGCGAGCCACCCGCGTTGCCAAGCTCACCGCCTGTTGATCACTCCAAAAACTAAGCCGTGCGTCGCGCTCACCATCCTCGCCACAGATCGTAATCAGCTTTTGCTGCGGATCGTCGTGCTCACACAAAATTTCCCACTCGGCACGTTGATCGAGAAACTCATTCAGCAGGTCTTTGCCACCACCATCGCCAGCGATTGCATACACCGTCATGAGCGCATCGCGTAGCTGAGTGTTTTCTGGCTGACTCAAGGACTTGAAAAATCTTAACCAAGCCGCCTCGCGAATCTCGGTGACGCTTTCTTCAAGCGTCAAGCCATGCGGTATCCCCGCAGCGAGTGGTGCAATCTGTAGCAGTCGAATAAACCAGCTATGAAAGGTATCAACCGATAAGCCATGCGGGCTAGCTAATACATTGGCATACAACTGCTTTGCGCGTGGCAGATACTGGCGCGCCTGCGGCGCTGACAAGCCGCGCTGCATGAGTTCATCTACCACCTTCTCATCACTTGTCTCAAGCGCCAACTGACGTAGCAAACGCAGTAGTCGGTCACGCATCTCATCAGCCGCTTTGCGCGTGAAGGTAATCGCGAGCATCTCCGCAGGTTGTGTACCTTCCAATAACAGCCGCAACATGCGCGACACTAATAACCAGGTCTTGCCGCTACCGGCACACGCCTCGACCAAGACAGAGCGACTCGGATCTGCAGCGACACTGACAAACTGCTCTGCAGTGACGGGGGTGTCATCGATAAAGCGCTGCCCGCTCTGCATCACCATGCTCCTTTGCGGCATAAACCACGCATCGCACACCAGTTGCAACTCTTACCGACACCGGTCGCAGGCAAAGCCGCGCCGGTGCCAATGGCCGTCAGTTGGTCACATAACTGCACATGGAGGGCCTCGCGCCAGACAGGCAATTCAGTTGCATCGACTGTGGCCGGCTTGTCTTCATCAATCGTGACGTAAGCCGCGCGTACGGGCGGTGGATCGATCAGCAATGCGTAGAACGGTAGTTGATGATCTTCGCGGTCGTTGACGCGGTTTTGCAGCGAGCGCTTGCGGCCACTTTTGTAATCCAGCACCTGCGATTCGCCCGATACATGCTGATCGACACGATCCACTTTGCCGATCAGCTTGACTGATCCGCCATCCCACTCAATTAGGCGCTCGTACCACTGCTCACCGAAAGCGAACTGCCATCCCTCCTGCTCGTGCTGATTTGCCCAATCGACGTAAGCATCGCGTCTGGCCGCCCAGCGCGCACGAAAACTCAGTGCAGCAGGATTACTGGCAACAATTTCGTCGAATACATGATCGCTAATACTCGTCATTAGCGCATGTCTTTGCTCAAAAGGTGTTTCTAGCGCACGAACTTCTTCATGGAAGCGCTGCAGAATTTGATGCAACCATTGGCCGTAGTCGCGACGCTCGGGCAGTTCCAATAATTCATCCGGCGGCGAAAGCCGAAGCATGCGCGACGCAAAGAACTGATAGGGGCAAACGAATAGAGTGTTATATCCACTGGCAGAAAGCGTTTGCGGTAGTAGCGCCGGCGCCGATGGTGTTGGCGGTGACACGGGTGCATGTAACAACTTAGCTTCTGTGCGCTGCGGCTGCACATGCGGCAATGCAGGCTGATCGGCCAGCTCGAG
>JBIKUP010000154.1:0-4616 GCA_044347535.1 Burkholderiaceae bacterium | reverse complement strand
TATTCCGCATGACATCCTCCCTTTAAAGTTTTCTTACCTTTTCTTGAATCAACTTGAGTTCATCTTGGTTTAGCCGCGACTCCAATCCCAGCGAGGAGAGCGCATTTAAGCCATTTTCAGCACCCGCTTTTTCATTGTTTGCGATAGCAACTATGATACCCCGACGAATCGTGTCTGCTGCCTCTGCCTCATCGCCGGCAAACGCTTGTGCCATACCGAGTTGAAGCAAGGTGAAAGTATTCGTCGGATCAAGCTCCAAACTCTTTTGATACGCCGCCACAGCCAGCGCGTACTTACCCTGCTGCGTATAGGCAATACCAAGCCCAGAAAAATAGACTGGCTTGGGTATATCGGCACCCGCAGCTCTCAACAGTGGCGGCAAGGACTCCGCGGGCTTATCCGCTTTTAAATAGGCACGGCCTAATAAAAACTGATGGTCCGGCTCGTTCGGCGAAATATCGGTTAGTTTTTTTGCGTACACGATAGCGAGTCCACCCTGCCCGCTGGCCAGTTTGATCTTAGTCATCTCTGCATAACCCACCGGGTTCTGCGGCGCTTTACTGATCAGCATCTCGGCCAAAATCTCGCGATCTTTGTAATTGGTCCATTGCGGGCTATTCAAGGCATTGATCAGCGCTTGCTCTGCCTCGGCAACGGGTAAAGCTTCTATCTCGGCTTTCAACTTTGCCAGCGGGGCGATCGCCGATGGCTCAGTTGATTCGCGATCTGTTTGTGTCAGCTGGCTCGCGGATTCTTCGTTGAATTTCAGACCTGGAATCGCATACACCAGGCGGCGCGCCAGATCATGCGTGGTGCGTGTTATCTGCTCTTCGCGCAGATTCGATCCGGCAGACACCGCGCTACTGATGGCCGAGACCGGGTTTAATGGAACACCACCATCGCGCACCACGGCCGTATGCTTACCCTCCCAGATGGGTTTATCGCTACCGACTCGATAAACCTGTAGCTTGGCACCGATTTTCACTTCGGAATAAATACCCCAGAAACGCGTACTCTTTTCAATCACTTCGCCAGTAATCACGGCTTCGCATCCGCTGGCTGCACTGATCGCTGCCGCATTGTCCTTGACCGACCGCTTAAGATCGATCAATGCATCTACTTTTTGTAGTGGGATAAGGCGTACGCCCGTTGGTGCCAGATGCGAGTGAATCGCTTTGCGAACATTATCGGTTGGGGCGAATGCGGGCTTCGCCGCGGTCAGCGGCAGCACCGCCAAGCAGCGCGGTGGATCTTTTTTGATCGCCTCGCTTGACTGTGAGACAACAACGTCGCCGACATTATCAGCAAGCTCTTCCCGCGATGGGTCGCGCTCGACATAACGCGTCGCACAGCCTGATAACACTAGGCTGCAAAGCAGGATGATACGGGCGGTAGGGTTTCTCACTGGTTCAATGGATTCGTTTATACGATTAGCTATAATCTCATTGCTTGGTCAACTGATAGCCCTTCTTGACCAGCCGCCGCTCTGTAATCGGGATTTGCTGTAGCAAGGCCTTGAAGTCATCCAGGTTGTAACGGCTCATCCAGCGTTGCGGCTTTTTAGTAGCCACAACGATCAAGTACTCGTCATAGAACTTGCGCCTGCCGGTATAGCTATCGGCCCAGCTGGCTACCAAGCCATATGACTCTTTCAATGCCTTGTTATTTTTTTGGCGTAGCTGTACGGTCGATTGCGCCGGATCGTCTGTGTTGGGGATTATTCGCACTACCGAATGACTGTCATGGGGTAGCCAATTAAATACCGCGAAATAGCCTGGCTGAGATAATTCAATGTCCAGATTAAAGCGATCGCCGACACGAAACACCGTCTGACCAAAATCTGCTCGTAACTGAAAATTGGGGTCGGGCTTTTCTTTGGGTATGACGACTTCAATCTCGACATCTGCGATGCACGCTGATGCACCCTCTCGCTCCTCGACGGTGGTGTTTTCCTTGAGAGTACGTCTTATCTCGCCTTCAATCTGTGACCAGGCAATCTGATTCATGTCGCAACCATAGTCAGCGCGCTTGCCCGTTGTGCCCTGACAGCTAAGCAGCTCTTCTGTCGAGATAAACTCGCCCATCACATTCGCTAGTGCCCGCGACCGAGCTTTAGCGATCGCCATGTCACAGGCATCTTTGCGGGCAGTTTCAGGTCCGTATAAATACTCGGCACGCGCGGCGCTAATCTCAGCGGCGGCGTTACCGAACGCGCAAAGCCCTACGATGACCAACGCATTAGGTAAACAACTCCAGCTCGAGCTAAGCATTAATCGGTTCGACTTCATGGGGTTGTGGTTCTGGCGGAGTACGCTAGCGCGCTTTAACTATTTAACAATTTTCGGTGAATCCATATTATGTGGGAAATTTTTCCACGTCAACGGTATTTCCGGTGTATGCTGGAAAAAAGTGTAAATACCTTTAACAACTTGAGTGTGCATTTTGACGAACCCTGTCCTGCCTGCCGTTGAACACCTGCTTTACCCCTTAGCCAGATTACTGCTCGACCGCGGCATTGGCTTTGGAGCGCTCTCCGATGTTATCAAATTCGTCATGATCAAAGAGGCGGAGCGCCAGCTGGGCGATGCGCAGGAGGGCACCGTGACTGATAGTCGAATTAGTATCGCCACCGGCATCCATCGCAAAGAAGTTAAACGGCTGCGCGCACTGGATTCTCACGATACCGATTTTTTCGGTGCCAGCCTGACCGCCCAAGTGGTCGCCAAATGGATAGGCGACCCCAAGCTGCGCACCCGGCAAGGCCCGAAGCCCCTACCCAAAAAGAAAAAAACGACGCGTGGCTTCGACTTTGAAGACCTGGTCCGCTCCATCAGTACAGATGTGCGCCCCAAAGCCGTACTGGACGATATGCTGCTGCGCGGCCTGGCCTCGATGGATGAAGACGGCCTAGTCAACCTGCATCCCGAGCATCTGGCCCTAAAGCAAGGGCAGGAGGAAACCCTTCAGTATTTAAGCATGAATATTCATGATCATTTATCGACGGCCATCGGTAATCTAATCACCCCAGAAAAAAAAGCTCTGGAGCGCTGCGTGCATTATCATGGGCTAAGTCATGCAGCAGTCGCGCAGCTACAAAGAATTTCAGAAAAACAAGCCATGCAGGCATTGCTGGCTGTGAATAAAGCGGCACAGGCATTGCTCAAGCAAGAGAAATCGCGCGGCGAACAACGGATGAACTTTGGAGTATATTTTTTCAATGAACAGATCGATACCGATTCAGAAAAACGTGCAGATCATGCCTAAGCTTGCCACCAACCTCCTGAGCTTAGCGCTGATGCTTACGTCAGGCATCGTGGTCGCACAGGTTGATACCGGCGGCGGCATGGGTGGTACAGGCGCCCGCCGACAATCGGAGTTAATTGATCCCGCTGGCGGCAACGGCAATAACCCCGATTGCCCCAAAGAGAATAGTATTGGCATCATCGAAGTGAAGAACAAGAATACGCAGCAAATTCTGCGCAGAGAATACGCGTGCCGCGGTCAAATGCTGGAATCAAGCAGCTCGGAGATCATCGAGCTTTATTTGCGCACAGGCGAAAAAATCATCGTGCTTGAGAATAGTGCGATTGTGGTGGAGTAGAAGTATCGCTTGCGCTGAGCAAGCTTACTTCTTTTTCAGCCAGTCACCCGCTTTTTGCATATCTGTGCCAGCGCCGGAGATTGCGCCGCCAATCGTGCCGCAAGCAGCACAGGTAAACAGCATGATTAAGACCGTACAAATTTTTTTCATCGCTTCACCAAAGTTCTGTTTTCATCACCTATCAACTGTGGCTCCTGCTCGCGATTTCTGAGCGCAGCTTGGCGCGCGACATTTTCAACCAGATAGCGCTGCATTTCACCAAAGGTGATTTCACCGTTGCGATCAAGGTCTGCCACGCCCTCCATCCCCTTCATCAGGTAATAGCTGAATAAGCCATGACCGAGTTCGGGGCTGGACCATGAAATTTGCTGTGCAGCTGAAGCGCTAAGCACCGAAAACCCGGGCGGGTAACCAGACATTGACGAGCGCAAACTGAGTGGTCGAGCATCAGGTAACAGTGCATCGCCGGTACGTGTCTGGCCACTGTAACAACTATCAAAGAACAGCGTCGCTGATTTTGCTTGTGTGGCCGATATCATCGTAACCAGCTCTTGCTGGCTAATGCCTGTTTTGTCGATAAAGTCGCGGTCTGCATTGTAGGGCAGTAGATATAGCGTTTTGCCATCATCGGAAGGTAAGCCATGACCGCTGTAAAAGACATAGACATCGGTAGTGCCACGGTTCACATTGCGACGTAACCATTGGCGGAATGCGCGGGTAATTTCAGTAGTATCGGCACCGGTATCGATCAGCAAACGTATGCGGTTGGGTGCTACACCAAGAACATGGCGTGCATAATCTGAAAATTTTCTAGCGTCGGTACTTGCAAATCGTGCGGCAGGTAAATACTTGTAGGACTGTATGCCGATGACAATAGCAACCGCATCGCGAACGGGAGACGGCTTAACGCCACGTAGCGAAAGTGCTGACGACGCATTCGCTTGCCCACTGCCTGATAAGGCCGATGTTGAACGAGGCAAATTAGCCGCCTCTGAATCCGCCGTCGTAGCAGCCC
>JBIKUP010000153.1:0-4657 GCA_044347535.1 Burkholderiaceae bacterium | reverse complement strand
GCTGACCTTGGCAATCTTGATGTGCGCCTGTCCTTTGGCCAGCCGCAGCTCAATCGACTCTTTCTCGGCCAAGTCGGCGGTATCGCGCAGGATTCGGCCCTCGGCGTCTTGCACGATCGCGTAGCCGCGCTCCAGCGTTCGCTGTGGCGCCAGCAGCTCAAGCTGGGCGCGAAGGCTATCGAATTGGTGGGCGGCGGCGGCGTGTTGGCTAGCAAAACGGCCGCTCAGCTGCTGCGAATGCGCGGAGAGCCTTGCCCGCAGTAACTCGGTATCGGGTAGCGCGTGTCTAAGCCGTTGTGAGCGTTGGGTTAATGTGAATCGTAGGTTAGCGAGCGGGGCTTTGCCAGCGTGGCGGAGTCGGGTCTGCAAAGTGGCCAGCCTGAGTTCATGTTGCCGAACGGCGGCTTGCGGACTTTGCACGCGTCGCGCCAGCCAGTCGAGTGTTTGCGCGCGCTCGTCCAGATGCCGGCGCAGCGCGCCCTGCAGCCCGTAGGCGAGCTGACCGAGATGATCTAGCCAGTCAGCACGCGCGGTGGCGGCCAGCTCGGCGGCGGCGGTCGGTGTGGGCGCGCGTAAATCAGCGACAAAGTCGGCAATCGTGACATCCGTCTCATGGCCAACGCCGGAGATGACCGGCATCTTGCAGGCCGCAATCGCGCGCGCGACCCGCTCATCATTGAATGACCAAAGGTCCTCCAGGCTGCCACCGCCGCGGGTGATGATCAGCAGATCGCATTCGGCGCGCTCCGAGGCGGTTTGGATTGCGCGTGCAATCTGCTCTGCCGAACCCTCGCCCTGCACAAGGGTCGGGTAGATGATGAGCTGCACATGCGGCGCCCGCCGACGAAATGCGCTGATGAGGTCGCGCAATGCCGCTGCTTGCGGGCTGGTAACCACGCCGATAGTTCTGGGGAATTCGGGAAGTGAGCGCTTGCGAGTGGGGTCGAACAAGCCCTCGGATTCAAGCTTTGCTTTGAGTCGCAGAAAGGCCTCGTACAGGTTGCCGATACCCGCTTTGCGCATCACCTCGACGTTGAGCTGGAAGTCGCCGCGCGCGGCATATAGTCCGACTGTGGCGCGCACCTCAACCTTGTCGCCTTCGCGCGGGTTGAAGTCGACGTACTGGGCGCGGCTGCGGAACATGACTGCACGCACTTGGGCGCCGGCATCTTTCAGGGTGAAGTACCAATGCCCGGAGGCGGCGCGGGTCACGTTGGAGATCTCGCCACTGACCCACGCCAGCGGAAAGCTCCGCTCGAGCAGGCGCGAGACCGCTTGGTTCAGCTGCGTGACCGTGAGTATTTCCCCGCCGGAATTGTCAGGCATCAAACGGTTTCCTCCAGTAAAGTCCCCAATACCACTAGGCTTTCCACAATTTTCCCGATAGTCAATGTCGGACAAGGTTGCTACCGCAGGCTGCGCATAAACAAGGCTAAGTCCTTGATTTTTTGAGATAAAGTTGCCGCAGCCGGTTTCTTCAGCAGCGCAGAAAAGCCCGCAAAATCAAGTACTTCAGACCGCCCACGGGGGTTTGCCCACAAAGTTGTCCACAAGATCCGTGGAAAAGTCCGTGAATCCGCCTGGCCCGTCAAGTGATGAATATCAATGTGCCAACGCTTTGGTTGCTTGCCTTGCCCGCTGAAAGTGAAGCAGATACAGTCGCACGCTGTTTTTCCTGAACTCGGAGTTGGCACTTGTTCTCGCTCATCCAGGCTGCTGGTTGGCCCATCTGGTTTTTGCTCGTTGCATCGATTGTCGCGGTCACCGTGATCGTCGAAAGAATACTGTACCTGCGGACATCGCGGGTTCTGCCGCCCACGCTGCTGAATGAAGTCATTTCCGTGGCACGTGCCGGACCGGTAAGCGCCGAGCATATCAATGAGCTTGAGCGGCACTCGCCCTTGGGCAGCGTGCTTGCCGCTGGTTTGCGCAAGAAAGGCGCGCCGCGCGAACGCATGCTGCAAGCGGTCGAGGAGGCTGGGCGGATTGCGACGCACGGACTCGAGCGCTATCTGACTGCGTTGGGTACGGTGGCGACACTCGCGCCCTTGATGGGTTTGTTCGGTACCGTGATCGGGATGATCGAACTGTTCGGTGCGCAAGATGTTGCCGGCGCTGATCCGCTGCGTGTTGCGCATGGCATCTCGGTTGCCTTGTACAACACGGCATTCGGCTTGGCGGTTGCAATGCCAGCGCTGATGTTTCATCGCCACTTTCATGCCTCGGTAGATAGTCTGGTGCTTGAGCTGGAGCGGCAGGCGCTGCAGCTGGTGAATGCACTCTCTGACGCAACGGATCCCGATGAAATTTCGTAAATCACCACGCCGCGACACGCCGGAGGTGAACCTGATTGCGTTCATCGACGTGCTGCTGGTGATTCTGATTTTCCTTATGGTCAGCACGACATTCAGCAAGTTTAGTGCGCTGAAGTTGAGTCTGCCGACCGCGAGTAACAATGCTGCTCCCGCCCAGCCAAAAACTGTATCGGTCGCGATTGATGCGAGCGGCAGTGTGGCGGTGGATAGCCGCCGACTGGGTGTGATCGATCCAAGCGCACTTTCCATCGTGCTCAAGCAAGCGGCAGGCGCTGACATAGACTGCGTGCTTGAAATTCATGCCGATGCAATGACCAGTCATCAATCCGTCGTGAATGTCATGGAGGCAGCGCGACTCGCAGGATTGCAGAAGCTGTCATTTGCAACGCGGAATCCGCCCAAATGATTGCGCGCTCACGACTGGAGTCTCAGCTCATGCGCTTGTGGCAGAGCCGCTCATGGGCGGCTTGGATGCTAACGCCGCTGGCTGGGCTGTATGGGCTGCTGCTACTGATCCGTCGAGCGCTGTATGCGCTTGGGTTATTGCAACAAATGCGTCTTCCCGTGCCGGTGATTGTGGTGGGTAATATTTTTGTGGGTGGTACCGGCAAAACCCCCTTGGTGATCTGGCTGGTAGAGCAATTACGCGCGCGTGGTTGGCAGCCCGGTGTGATCTCGCGTGGCTATGGCGCACAGCATGATCAGATAACTGAGGTACTGGTTGATTGCGACTACCAGACAGTAGGTGATGAGCCCTTGCTGATCATGCAGCGAACCGGTGTGCCGGTGGTGGTCGGCCGCCGCCGGGTAGCGGCGGGGCACCAGTTGCTGCGTGCACATCCTGAAGTCGATATTCTGATTTCAGACGATGGGTTGCAGCACTATGCACTTGCGCGCACGCTGGAGATTCAGATATGTGATTCGCGCGGGCACGGCAATGGCTGGCTATTACCCGCGGGGCCGCTGCGGGAGCCGGCATCGCGCCGCTCGGATTTTTATGTAGTGAATGCGGCAGCAGCGCCATTCAACGTGACATCTAACGCACCCTCAGACACACAATCTAAGGCACCCTCCGACGCGACACCAAAATTGCTGCCGATAGTTGACGCCCATCGCATGACGCTGCAAGCAGAATTCGCTGAGCGCCTTAATCAACCCTCGCAACGACAACCGCTATCGACGATATCTAGTGGCAAGCGCATTGTTGCTGCAGCGGGGATCGGTCATCCGCAGCGATTTTTCGATATGTTGAGTAAACACGGTATCGAGCTGGCCGATACTCTTGCGCTGCCTGATCATTTTGATTATCGGCATAATCCCTTTGCGATGGTGAGCGCCGACATGATCCTGATCACCGAAAAGGATGCAGTAAAATGCGCTCGCATTAACACGCTCGCCAATGATGCGCGTTTGTGGGTGGTGCCGGTGACAGCGACAATCGCTGAGCCACTGATCGATAATATTGTGGAGACATTGCGTGGACGCTCGACTACTTGATATCTTGGTCTGTCCGCTGTGCAAGGGCCCGTTGAAATACGACAAAGAAGCGCAAGAGCTGATTTGCAATGGCGATCGGCTTGCGTATCCGATTCGTGACGGCATCCCCATCATGTGGGCTGACGAAGCGCGCGATTTGAACGCGCCCGCTGTCCAAGAAAAATAAGCTGACCTGCCGGATGTCTTTTATCGTCATCATCCCGGCACGTATGGCTTCCACCCGCCTGCCGGATAAGCCACTGGCTGATATTGCGGGCAAACCGATGGTGGTGCGTGTTGCCGAGCGCGCAGCTTTATCGAACGCGTCGCGCGTGATTGTCGCTACTGATCACCCAATGGTGGTGGCTGCATGTGAGCAGGCTGGTGTCGAGGTAAGAATGACACGCGCTGACCATCCCTCTGGCACAGACCGCATTGCCGAAATAGCCGCTGATTTGCTTTTGCCCGATGATGCAGTCATTGTGAACGTACAGGGTGATGAGCCGCTAATCGATCCAGAGCTCATCAATGCTTGCGCCGAGCGTGTCAACGCAAGCACCCCAATGGCGACCGCAGCGCACCCTGTCCATCAGATCGCCGAGGTATTCAATTCGAATGTCGTGAAGGTCGTGCTTGATGCCAAGGGTGATGCGCTGATGTTTTCGCGCGCGCCGCTGCCATGGCACCGCGACGGATTTGCTCGCGACACGCACTCCATGCCACCGCATTACACACCGTTGCGGCACATCGGCATTTACGCTTACCGGCGCGATTTTCTGCTGCGCTACCCCAAGCTCGCCGTCTCACCGCTGGAAACCATTGAGGCGCTGGAGCAGTTGCGTGTGCTGTGGCATGGTCACCGCATC
>JBIKUP010000152.1:0-4697 GCA_044347535.1 Burkholderiaceae bacterium | reverse complement strand
CCATTTTGTTTTTTCTTGGAAATCGAATAAGTTTGCGGCTGTTGCCCGGATCTAACCCCCACATAACAAGATGTCAGACATTATTCTCGAGACCCGCGGCTTGACACGGGAGTTCAAGGGCTTCGTTGCGGTCAGCCAGGTCGATCTGTGCGTCCAACGTGGCCATATTCACGCCCTGATCGGCCCGAACGGTGCTGGTAAGACCACTTGCTTCAATTTGCTGACCAAGTTCATCGCGCCGAGCGCTGGGCAGATTCTGTTCAATGGCCGTGACATCACCATGCTGCGCCCGGCACAAATTGCACGCATGGGCATCATCCGCTCTTTTCAAATCTCGGCGGTGTTCCCGCACCTCTCGGTGCTCGAGAATGTGCGCGTCGGCTTGCAGCGCAAATTGGGGACATCGTTTCAATTTTGGAAAAGCGAGCGTTCGCTGGCGCAGCTGAATGATCAGGCGCTAGCGTTGCTCGATGAGGTGGGCTTGCGTGATTTCGCTGATCAAGTAACGGTCGACCTCCCATATGGGCGTAAGCGCGCGCTGGAAATCGCTACCACCTTGGCGATGGATCCCGAGTTAATGCTGCTGGACGAGCCAACTCAGGGCATGGGGCACGAGGATGTCAAGCGCGTGACCGAGTTGATCAAGAAGGTTTCCAAGGGTAGAACGATCTTAATGGTGGAGCACAACATGAGCGTGGTTGCCGGTATCTGCGACCGCATCTCGGTACTGCAGCGTGGCGCGATATTGGCAGAGGGTGATTACGAGACGGTATCGCGTAACCCACAGGTGCTCGAGGCCTACATGGGCGGTACCGCACCGCTTGAAGGAGCGCACGGATGACCTTCGCGCTCGAGATTAAGGGGTTGCACGCCTGGTACGGCGAGTCGCACATCCTGCACGACATGAATCTGTCGGTTGCCAAGGGAGAGGTGGTGACGCTGCTCGGCCGTAATGGCGCCGGTAGGACCACCACACTGCGCGCCATCATGGGGCTGACGGGACGCCGCAGCGGATCGATCAAGATCAATGGCGTGGAAACCATCGCGCTGCCGACGCATCGGATTGCACACTTCGGTGTTGGGTATTGCCCGGAGGAGCGCGCGATTTTTTCTTCGCTCTCAGCAGAAGAAAATCTGATGCTGCCACCCACTCTGACCGAGGGTGGCATGTCGGTAGACGAGATTTATCAGATGTTTCCCAATCTCGAAGAGCGGCGTTCCAGTCAGGGCACGCGGCTGTCCGGTGGCGAGCAGCAGATGCTGGCAGTGGCGCGTATTCTGCGCACCGGCGCCAAGCTGCTGCTGCTGGATGAAATTTCGGAAGGATTGGCGCCCGTGATTGTGCAGGCACTGGCGCGCATGATCTCTACGCTAAAAGCCAAGGGCTACACCATCGTGATGGTGGAACAGAATTTCCGTTTCGCTGCACCACTGGCTGATCGCTTTTACGTTGTCGAGCACGGGCAGGTAGTCGCGCAGTTCGGCGCTGCCGAGCTCAGCACGAAGATGGACGAGCTCAACGAGCTTCTGGGGGTCTAGCGCATGGAGATCTTCGGTATTCCACTCGCGGCCTTCCTGGGTCAGCTGCTGCTGGGGCTGGTCAATGGATCGTTTTACGCCATGCTGTCGCTCGGCCTGGCGGTGATCTTTGGTCTGCTCAATGTCATCAATTTTGCGCACGGCGCGCTCTACATGATGGGCGCGTTTCTGGCATGGATAGGTTTGCAGTATTTTGGCATCAGCTATTGGGTGATGCTACTGCTTGCACCATTTTTGATTGCGCTGTTTGGCATGGTCATTGAGCGCACCATGCTGCGCTGGCTGTATCAGCTGGATCATCTTTACGGTTTATTGCTCACCTTTGGAATTACGCTGATCATCGAAGGCGTGTTCCGTTCGTTCTATGGTGTATCGGGTCAGCCGTTTGCGGTGCCATCACAGCTCGTCGGCGCAACCGATCTGGGTTTCATGATGTTGCCGATTTATCGCGCGTGGGTGGTAGTTGCTTCGCTGATAGTTTGTTTGGCAACGTGGTTCGTGATTGAGAAGACTCGGCTGGGTGCTTACTTGCGAGCCGGTACCGAGAACCCACGCATGGTGGAGGCCTTTGGTATCAATGTGCCGCTGATGGTCACGCTCACCTACGGATTTGGCGTGGCGCTGGCGGCATTTGCCGGCGTGCTTGCTGCGCCGGTGTTGCAAGTGTCGCCGCTGATGGGATCGAATTTGATCGTCACGATTTTCGCTGTGGTGGTGATCGGCGGCATGGGTTCGATATTGGGATCGATCGTCACGGGCTTGGGGCTCGGTGTGATCGAAGGTCTGACCAAGGTGTTTTACCCCGAGCTATCATCCACGGTGGTGTTCATCATCATGGCCATCGTGCTACTGGTACGACCAGCGGGTTTATTCGGTCGCGAGAAATAGGAGCTGTTCATGTCGAGAAAGCTAGGCTACACGGCGGTATTGCTCGGCCTGCTGATTGCGCCGTTTGCGCTGTATCCGGTGCTGCTGATGAAGATACTGTGCTTCGCATTGTTTGCTTGCGCTTTCAACTTGCTGATCGGGTTCACCGGCTTACTATCGTTTGGTCATGCGGCATTTTTCGGTGGCGCGGCTTATGTCACCGGTCATGCGCTCAAAGTGTGGGGTGTACCGTTCGAGTTGGGGCTTCTAATCGGTACCGCGTTCGCCGCCGCAACGGGTTGGCTGATCGGCGGTCTGGCGATTCGTCGACAGGGCATTTATTTCACCATGATCACTCTGGCGCTGGCGCAGATGCTGTTTTTTGTATTTCTGCAGGCGCCTTTCACCGGTGGTGAAGACGGTTTGCAGAGTATTCCGCGCGGCTATCTGTTGGGTGTGATCGACTTGCGTAATGATCTGACCATGTATTACGTCGTACTTGCAATCATGGTTGCCACCTTCGCGCTGATTGTGCGCATTATTCACTCGCCCTTTGGACAGGTGCTGAAAGCCGTACGTGAGAACGAGCCACGCGCAACCTCACTTGGGTATGAGGTAGCGCGTTACAAATTGCTCGCGTTCGTGTTGTCCGCTGCCCTGGCCGGCTTGGCGGGGTCGGTAAAGGCCGTCGTGCTTGGTTTCGGTACGCTGAGTGATGTGCACTGGTCGATGTCGGGCTTGGTGGTGCTAATGACGCTGGTGGGCGGGATGGGCACGCTGTTTGGTCCAGTACTGGGTGCCATCATCATCATCGCGCTGGAGAACAAGTTGGGTGATGTCGGTAGTTGGTTGGCGCAAGTGACCGAGATCGAATGGTTCAACACGCTCGGGGAATCCGTCACCATGGTGACCGGTTTGATCTTTGTGCTCTGCGTGCTCGCATTCCGGCGCGGCATCATTGGCGAGATTGTGGCGCGAATGCGCTAAAGGCTAGACACATGCCGGGCAACTGCCGAATGGCATGAGCTATCGGCATAGATCGGTCAGTGTTCGGCACTCGACCGGCGAAAAAAATCCCGCGCTTTTGGCGCGGGATTTTTTATTAGGTCGCTACGCTGTTTACAGACCAGCGTTTTGCTGCGCCACCATCATGTACAGCATAGGGATCGACAGCATAGTGTTGAAGCGCGACGTCAGCATGGCCATGCGTGCGGCCTTGGCTTTTTCGTCTGCCTCAACGGTGACGATGCCAAGTGCTTTCTTCTGGTTAGGCCAGATGATGAACCAGACATTGAACGCCATAACCAGTGCCAGCCACATGCCGATACCGATCGCGTGGAATGGCACTTGCAGACCGAGTGCTGCTGCGAGGTAGCCATTCATCCAAGCCAGCAGCCCGCCGGTCACGACGGTGGCGAGTGCCGCATAACGGAACCAGAATAGCGCCGTCGGTGCGATGACCTTGCCGATGGCCGGTTTTTGCTCATCCGGGATTTTCGGCATTGACGGGATCTGCACAAAATTGAAGTACCACAGCAGGCCGATCCACATCACGCCCGATACCACATGCAGCCAGCGCATGACGAATGCGCCCCATGCGTGACCCATGACCGGGCCAGCGCCCGAGACGTTGCTGGCGATTAGCACCAGCAAAATAAGAATGACCAACCCGGCGATCACGGTGCGGCCGAGCGATTGAAGAATAGGTGCCATGACTCCTCCTGAGGGTTGAGTACGTGTCTTGTTGTGAGGGTAAATGTTGACGCAGACGCCGCAAAAACCTTGCGCCTTTGTCAAGCCGCGCGAAGTATAGCGGAACCAGCCGTTATCGTTGGCTGACCTTGGCAATCTTGATGTGCGCCTGTCCTTTGGCCAGCCGCAGCTCAATCGACTCTTTCTCGGCCAGGTCGGCGGTATCGCGCAGGATTCGGCCTTCGGCGTCTTGCACGATGGCGTAGCCGCGCTCCAGCGTTCGCTGTGGCGCCAGCAGCTCAAGTTGGGCGCGCAGGCTGTCGTATTGGTGGGCGGCGGCGGCGTATCGGCTAGCAAAACGGGTGCTCAGCTGCTGCGACTGCGCGGAGAGCCTTGCCCGCAGTAACTCCGTATCGGGTAGCGCGTGCCTCAGTCGTTGTGAGCGTTGGGTTAATGTGAATCGCAAGTTGGCGAGCGGGGCTTTGCCGGCGTGGCGGAGTCGGGTCTGCAAGGTAGCCAGCCTGAGTTCATGTTGCCGAACGGCGGCTTGCGGACTTTGCACCCGTCGCGCCAGCCAGTCTAGGGTTTGCGCGCGCTCG
>JBIKUP010000151.1:0-4703 GCA_044347535.1 Burkholderiaceae bacterium | reverse complement strand
CAGCGGATTTTTTAGTGCGCTGCGTAGTAAGTTGGTGTGGCAACTTAGCATTGCCTATTTTTGTATTGTCAGCGCGGTGTATGTACTAATTTTTTGGTTGCCGACGCTGATCAAGCAACATGGTGTAAGCGATCCGGTTCAAATCGGCTGGCTCACCGCTATACCGTATTTCTGTGCGATCGTTGCCTCATTGCTGAACAATGCGCATGCTGATCGTCATCGCGAGCGTCGCTGGCACACGGCATTGCCCTGTGCTGTTACCGCCATCGGCATGGCCGTTAGTTGGGTTCAGTTCGATAGCCTCGTACTGACCATGCTGATATTGAGTATCACGGCGGCGGCTGCGTCGACTACGCAAGCCGCATTTTGGAGCGTGCCGCCAACATTTTTGAGTGGTGCGGCAGCTGCAGCAGGACTAGCGCTGATTAATTCCATCGGCAACATCGGCGGTATGGTCAGTACTTCGTTAGTCGGTTGGATTACCGATCTGACGGGTAATTCACAAAATAGCCTGATTCTTTTCGCGGCTATTTTGCTGGTGAGCGTGGTGTTGGTGGTGCGATTGCCTGCACATCTCGTTAATCATTAAGTCAACGACAAAGTTTTTTCATGCCTCAAATCTTCTACCTCACCCACGTCAGCATTGAATCTGGCGCGCTCAATCAACTTCCTTCGGAATGTGCGCGGGTAGGTATTCGCCGGCCACTGATCGTTACTGATGTTGGTATTCGTGCAGCCGGGCTGTTAGACAGGTTGATGGCGGTACTGAGTCATGCGAAGCTTGAATCAACCACGGTGTATGACGCCACACCCGCCAATCCGACTGAGACAGCCGTGCGTGAGGCTGCGGTACTCGCGAAGCAGCATCAGTGTGATGGCTTAATTGCCTTCGGTGGAGGCTCATCGATGGATTGTGCCAAGGGGGTGGCGATCGTCGCGACCCATGAAGGCCCGATGACGCGTTACGCCACCATCGAAGGTGGCTCCCCTCGTATCAGCGAGCGTGTATTGCCTCTGATAGCGATTCCCACGACGGCGGGTACGGGTAGCGAAGTGGCGCGCGGTGCGATTGTGATTGTCGATGATGGTCGCAAGCTGGGTTTCCATTCATGGAATCTGGTGCCGAAGGCAGCAATACTAGATCCCGATCTCACACTGGGTTTGCCGCCGTTAATGACTGCTGCCACCGGTATGGACGCCATTGCGCACTGCATGGAGACTTTCATGGCACCCGCGTTCAACCCACCCGCTGATGGCATTGGCTTGGATGGTCTGGCCCGCGCGTGGTCACATATTGAATCGGCGACGCGCGACGGTAGCAATGCGGAGGCCAGACTACAGATGATGAGCGCCTCGATGCAGGGGGCGATGGCGTTTCAGAAAGGCCTCGGCTGTGTGCATTCGCTAAGCCACGCGACCGGTGCGGTCGATCATGCGCTGCATCACGGCACACTCAATGCGATTTATTTGCCAGCGGTGATACGGTTCAATGCCCAAGCCGAATCCATCGTGCGCGAACGAAGAATGCAGCGCATGGCGCAAGCGATGGGTTTGCCAGCACATGCCGATTCAGCTTCTGCCGCTGAAGCGATCGCGCAGGCGATCACTCAGCGCAATCAGCAACTTGGTCTGCCTTCAGGGCTGGCCGCACTGGGTTTATCTAGCAATCATTTCGATCACATTATTCGGGGTGCGCTCGCGGATCACTCCCATAAAACCAATCCGCGCATTGCCAGCCCTGACGATTACCTTCGCATGCTGCAAGAATCGATGGCTTTGTTCTAAAGATCCCTCGGCGGGCTGAGGTATCAGGAGAAATTCGTCTTTCCGCGAAACCAGCTGTCGGGGTAGGATTCGTCATCGGGATCGATATAGTTAATTATCGATCTAATAACATTGCCCAGCCCATGGGGGAGACGATGAACGACCACGCCGAGCTTTCCGCAATACAGCTGAACCAGCATCTATTGAGTAATGGTGAATCGAGGCCATTGCCTACCATTCCAACCTTCGCGACGCTCGAAGAGGAGCGACTGCACCGTAAGCAGCGACTTGCCGGTGCGTTCAGATTATTCTCGCGCTTTGGGTTTGATGAGGGTGTGGCTGGGCATATCACGGCGCGCGACCCCGAGTTCACCGACACCTTTTGGGTGAATCCATTCGGTGTTCATTTCAGTCAGATCAAGGTCTCTAATTTGATTCGCGTCGATCACCACGGCAGCGTGGTGGAGGGCGATTATCCGGTGAATTGCGCAGCGTTTGCGATTCATTCAGCAGTGCATACGATGCGACCGGATGTGAACGCCGCTGCGCATACCCATTCGCCCTATGGCCGCGCATGGTCGACGCTCGGCAGAACACTAGACTGCATCACCCAGGATGCCTGTGCGTTCTACAACGACCATGCGGTCTACGACGATTTTGGTGGTGTTGCGGTGGATGTTGATGAGGGTGTACGTATTGCCCGTGCGCTTGGCGACAAAAAAGCAGCCATCTTGCAAAATCACGGCATCCTGACTGCGGGGCAAACGGTTGACGCTGCTGCCTGGTGGTACATCTGTATGGAGCGTAGCTGTCAGGTGCAGCTGCTGGCTGAGGCAGCGTCGCATGGCAAGCCTTTAAAAACAATCGCGCCCGCTTCTGCACAGCAGAGCTACGACATCGTCGGTTCACCCTACGCTGGGTGGTTTCAGTTTCAGCCGCTATATGCGCGAATACTTAAAGAGCAGCCAGATTTTCTTGATTGAAAACTTGCAGGTGAGGCTGCTGGGTCACGAAACGCTCGAGTGTCGGAACTTTTGACACGTTCGATCAGTATAAAAAATAGAGCGCCGGGTGATTAGCGGATAATTTCGGTTTGCCATTGCCGCTGCACTTCAGTTATTTCAATTAATACAACTAAAATCGATGGAGGAAGTTTAATGAAGTCTCTGCTTGCTACCCTGTTGCTGTGCTCTGCATCGCTCGCTTTTGCGCATTGCCCGAATGCGACTGTGTGTGAAATGAAGGCGGTTGATTCGATGATGACCGACACCAAGCTCGAGGGTGCTTCGCTGGAAAAAATAAAAACCATGCGCGCTGAAGGGCAAAAACTGTACGACGAGGGTCGTGAATCCGAGGCGCTAAAACTGTTGAAAGAGGCACGCAAACTGTTGAAAGACGCAGCTTCCTGATTATTACGCGCGTTACGGACTGTTTTTTCTCGTATAACGGTCGACAATACGACTAACCACAATTGAGGCGGGTGCTTGCTGCTGCTGTCCCTCCGAGATTGTCCAGACAATTGGCTCTCAGTGAGGGCGAGTGACTGCGGCGCAACTGTTCTGGCCTAGGGCAGCGATGAAGTGCCCGGTCAATTCGAAATGCGCCTGTGTGTGATATTGGAGATAACAAAATGAAAAAACTGCTTGGATTTACTTTGCTAGCGCTGTCCAGCGCTGTATTCGCCGGTGACGATAGTGGCGAAGCGCCGCGTAACAAGCCCTTCGTGATGATAGACAGCAGCATGGAGTCAGATGCTCAGTACGCTTCGTCACTCGCTACCGAGTACGTTAACGTTAACCTGACGATGGGTGTTAAAACGCCATCTAAAACGGAGTTCTCCGTTAAGGTTGGCGGAAGTCTGAAAGACAAGCATCCCAGCAAAGGTACTGATGCGCTGACGAACAACATCGAATTGAAGGTGAAGCAGTCATTCGACATCGGAACGTTCTTCTTGCCTTATGTTTCGGTTCGTTTGGGCGAGAAATTCAACTCCGACACAACGCATTTCACGCACTACGCATTTGACGCAGGTCTGAAACTGCCACTGTCAGACAAGCTGGCACTCGATCTTGGTGCGCGGTATCGTAATTCCTTTGATACGGCACAAGCCTACCGCAGCACTCGTGTACATGCGATGGCGCTGTATGACATCGACAAAGCCAATACAGTCGGCCTGCGCTATACCCAAAGCGATGCTCAGTCCTACACTGAAGAGCGTAAAGGCTGGCGCGTACATTACCAGCGCAATTACTAATCCACGCGCTCCACAACAAAAGCCCGGCTAGATGAGCCGGGTTTTTTTATTCTTACCTGAGTAAGTGGTAAAGGCATTGTCGAGATGAGTAGGTCGCTTAAGCGGATCGACGCTCTCGCTTGATCTAATCGCCACGCATAGGTCAATAGCGAGTAATCAACATGACCCGGAAGTTCAGCGGCTCGATAGGGTGAAAGACGCGGTAGGTGCCATCAGGTAAGGGTGTTGTCGAACCGGGTGGTGTATAACTATCTACCGCATAATCAATCGCAGACTGTTTGCTATTCAGTAGATTGAACCCGATGAACTCAATTCTGGTGTCATTACTGACGCGGTAGCCCAATTTGCCGTTCAGCGTTGTTGTGCTATTCGACCGCAGTGAGTTATCTCCGGTTAGTGGACGTGGCCCGAAGTGTCTCAATTGTAGTGAGCCGCTATAGGTGCCACCATCGTCCACAATCGCAGCGATCGAGGCAACGCCCTCCACAGCGCCAGGAATGTAGTTGCCCTCATCAGCTGGGTCGCGGAAGCGTGCGCGTGCAAGCGCGTAGTCCGCGTCAATCGTCAACCAGCGGTTTGCCTTGAAATAATTGTTGAACTCAAAACCGGTACGGCGGCTTCGCCGACCAGAGTCTTCGGTACGGCCAGCGTCGCCGATGTAGACGATCTCGGAGGCATTATCCAA
>JBIKUP010000150.1:0-4739 GCA_044347535.1 Burkholderiaceae bacterium | reverse complement strand
CCGGTGTTGATCTTGAAGCGTGAAATGCCGGGTAGGTCGTGCGTATTCACACCACCGAGATCAAGTTTCATGATGCCGTGTTGCTGGAGTCGTTCGATGGCGCCCCACAGAACCAGATTGTGCGCATTCAATGCGCGGCCTTGCGGGTTGGTCCAGCCTAGTTGGTACGTGGCGCTACTCCCGTGAATCAGAAATAACATCGCTGCCACAGGGCGCGATTGCCAGCTTGCTTGAAGAATGAGTACGGACTGAGCACCACCCTCTTCAAGGTAGTGTGAGATGAAGCCCAGCGGTAGTGCGTAGAAGCGCTTGCGCTCGCGTTGTCGGTTTTCTTCAGCTAGAACGCGCGGCAATTCGGGCGAGTCATGTGCCAACTCGGCGATCTTCAGGCCTGAGCGCTCGGCAGCAGACAATCGGTTACGCCAGTACGGGTGTAGTCCAGCGCGTAGGCTTGTTAAGGGCTGTGACAAATCGAGCATCACGGTTGAGTAACCGGTGAGCACCCGTGTCAGTGATGCCATGCTGGGATGCTTGGGATCGGTGAGGTCCGGTGAAAACAAAATAATGCGTGGCCAAGACATGGGAAGTGACCGTTTGAGCGCGCGCTGAATACGCGCCTTGTCGGTGTCGGACACCTCGCTGAGCCAGATCGGGCCGCGCGTGCAGAGCGCCACGCCCAACAGGTAGGCATAGCGTCGGCAAATAAACTGCGCTAAGGCGACGGTTTTGCCGTCAAGCCGAACTTCAGCGCGATGGATCTGCATGCCCGGCAGGCGCATACTGGCGCCATAAATCCAGTGCTGCTGCATGGCTGCGCTATGAGCCGCGTGTGCAGCATCCCATTGCTCACGCGGTGTTTGGTTCCAAATGACATTCATTGACTTCAGGTCTCAACATGGTCGTCCCGGCAAAGGCCCATAGACAGCTTACGTCCACAGCTTATCGTCACAACGTATTTCCCTAGTTTATTTCGTTAGGTACCAGTTCATTCATGCTTTATGGTCTGGAGTGACCGCAACGTCGCAGCCTTGTTCCGAGCGTATTTGCGGTCGATATAATTCTAAATAACCCATCAAACGATCTAATTGATGCGCAAACCTGCAAAACTCAACAACGAATCTTCCCACCACACGAATCGGATTCGCGGCCTAGACCTGGACAAGCCACGGCCAACAGCGGCGGCTTGGGTGCTGATCATGCTTTATTTTGGTGTGCCGGCCATGCTAATTGGCGCCTTGATCGATCTTGTTATTCAATGGACGAGCGGCGATTGTGTTGGGCTGTGGTGCTGGGTGATCAATTAATATATTTTCAAAAAGATAATTATTTGGTCTCGAATAGTCACTTTGGCCCGCAAGGGTAGCGTTATTCGGGACTTTGTTTCACAATTGCCATGGTACTGTCTGGCACGAGCTTGAATTCTCCGATCTCGTGCCGATTTAACAGACGATAGCGTGCGGCCTGGGTCTTCAGGTCCTGAATCCGCTTGCACAAGGAGAGGCAGATGTTTTTTTTCGTGGGATTAGGTGTCGTGTTTGGCTGCGTGTTCGGCGGCTACATCATGGCCGGCGGGAAGATGGCGCCGATCATCAAGGCGGCGCCGATCGAGGGCTTCATTATTGTGGGCTCGGGTATCGGTGCGCAGCTGATCGCAAACAGTATGCTGATCTTCAAAGGCGGTTTCGGCGGCATCGCTCGCTGTATTGCGGGACCAAAATGGAAGCCCCAGGATTATCTCGATCTGATTCTGATGGTGGGCAAGCTGCTCAACGTGATGAAAAAAGAGGGCGCGGTTGCCCTTGAAGCGCACGTCGAAAATCCCGATTCATCCGCTATTTTTGGTGAATACCCCAAGCTCGCTGCTGACCATTCCATCACTCACATGATTTGCGACACGCTGCGACTCGTCGTGATCGCGCAGGGTAACCTTGATGCGGACGCGGTGGATGACGTGATGAAGAACTACATTAAAACCCACCATCACGATGAATTGAAATTCCAGGGCATGCTTTCTAACGTGGCCGGTGCGCTCCCCGCGCTCGGTATCGTGGCCTGCGTGTTGGGTGTGGTGAAAACCATGGGTGCGATTGACCAGCCGCCGCCAGTACTGGGTGCGCTGATTGGTTCCGCGCTGGTGGGTACCTTCCTCGGGGTGTTCGTGGCTTACGGTGTATTTGACCCACTCGCCGCGCGTCTGGGGCAGATCATTGACGAAGACGGTCAAATCTACAAAGTCATCAATGAAATGATTGTGCAGACCTTGCGTGGTCACCCAGTGCCGTTGGTGATTGAGGCGGCGCGGAGCGTTATCTCGCACCAGAATCAGCCTGGGTTCGCCGAAGTCTTTGACGGGCTCCGCGGCAAGTAAAAAATGTCGCTGGCGTTGTTGGGGCGTGCTAGCCAGCGACATTTTTCAAATCCTGCAACGTAGTTGGAGGGGGCTAGCCAGCGACAGTTATTTGCTTAGGGAACTAGGTTGATCTGAACGCAGAGCTGGTAGCCAACACCCCATACCGACTTCAGGGCGGGTTCAGCAGTCTCGGATTGCGCGTTGCGGACCTTCTTTCTCAACCGCGCAACGATTTCCTCGAGCGCGTGCTTGCTAATGGTCTCTTCCTCGGTATTGCCGCTGCACACATCGCACAAGATGGCTGAATCCAATGTGTTGTCTTGCGCTTGAGCCAGCGCGACCAGTAGCATTTTTTCTCGCATAGTGAGCCGCAAGACAGAAGATAAGCTGGGGCCTTGCAGTGTTCGCTGTCTGAGACTCAATGCCAAGGCCTGATCATCTCTGACTGGTTTCACCCGTCTACCAAGACTGCGAAGAATCATTACCAACTCATCGGGTGCCACCGGCTTGGTCAGGTAAACATCAGCACCACCAACATCGTAGCCGGCGATCCGGTCACTCAAGGTCACTTTGGCCGTCATGATGACAATACCCGCATCGGGTAGCGTTCGACGCAAGCGGTTGGACAGGCTTAAGCCATCTTCACCGGGCAGATTGAGATCAACAACGAAGATATCTACCGGTGTTTGGGTGATCAGATCGTCGAGTGCGCGTGCGGAATTAACCGCATTGACTAAAAATCCATGACCACGCAGATGATCGCCGACCTCGTTACGCAATAATTCATCATCCTCAACCAGTGCGACCGATATCAGAGGCATGGGTTGCAGCATGTTGGCTAGCTGTTGAGTTTTCAATTCGGAACCTTGACAGAAAAAGTGATGGTTTCTTCATCATGCAGGTACTCGACCGTCGCACCAATCTTGGCGGCAGCTGCTTTGACCAGACTCAAGCCGAGCCCCATGCCGGGCAAACTCATTGAGCTAGTAGGGCGGTAATAACGCTCGAATACACGGTCTTCATCCGGTGCACCATAGATCCCGATGGGATTACTAACCCTAAAATGCAATACCTCTTGCGGACTGTTCGACTCACCGCTCAGCGCTTGTTCTTTGCTAATGAGGTGGCGCTCGCGCTTCACATCAATCTTTATCTTGCCGACCGCATGCCCGTATTTGTAGGCGTTATCAATCAGATTGCCGAAAATAACACTCAGCATATCCCGATCTGCTTTGAAAATCGACTGCTCATCGACCGAGATATCAAGCCGCTCACGCTCAGGATGATTCTCGATCAATTCGTCAATCAGTTCGTCTGCCGGTGACAGCAGATGACTTGACGGGGCATGGTAGCGATCAACGCGAGTCGATAGTGCGACATGCTCGATCAAGTTATTCATGCGGGTTACGCTTAGATCGATATTCGTCAGACGTTTTGCTGCAGATGGGTCGTGCTTCACCTGCTCTCTAAGCGCGTTTGATGCAAAAGTGATCGTACCCAAAGGATTCTTGAGATCATGCGTTAGCAGGTCAATCAAGGTATTTCTATCTGCCAGAAGTGCCGCTGACGATTTCGCTTCAAAAGCATCGAGTTGAAGTTGGTTGTATTTTTCTATCTTCAACTTTTCGCGATAGTCTTCTTCAAATTTGATCAGAAGAATCACGAAAAAACCAACAATTGTGCCATTGAGCCGCCAATCAGTGATGTTCTGAACCGATCCTTCAAATGTACCAATATCATCGACGAGTAGCGCCGGGATGATAGAGCCTGCAACTAGTACACAATAAACGGCATACCCGGCATAAAGTAAAGTCTTAACGTTCTTAACCATGCCTTTCGACTTGATCAAGCCATATAAATGAATCGTGGGTTGTATGGAAAATACGACCAGATTCAATTGGATAGCAAGTGTCTTGAAGCCGACATTGAAGGCAATGAAATTTCCAATACAAATAGCCAAGAGGCTAAAAACAATTTTCGGATACAGAGGTTCATCGCAATAGGGACGTATCACCACATAGATTGCTAATGACAACAAAAAAGTCCGCAACATGAACAGCAAGTGAGGCAAGGCATCAACTACAGCTACTGGTAGGTCGGGAAACCATCGGCTTGGAAATCCATAGATGCTGAGTAGGTAACCCAAGACAAAAATCTGGAAAACAAAATACACAACCGTAAGTTTTGACCGCTGCTGAGTCAGCCAGTACAGGCCAATCGCTAGCATGAACACTGCCATCGTCAGCGAAGCCGCAATACGTTTCATCCGGCTGCTACTAGCTTCTGCCAGATTCTCAATCGAAAGCACTTCCGAGTCGAACATCAGGAAGTTGTAGGTCTGAATCTTCAGATAAATTGTCTTAGGTGTGCTCGAATGATCGCGCAATCT
>JBIKUP010000149.1:0-4750 GCA_044347535.1 Burkholderiaceae bacterium | reverse complement strand
TGTGATCAGCTCATCGCCCAGCATGCCCGACTTTGCTTTCGCTACCTTGCCATCGACCAGCACATGGCCGCTGTCGATCCATTGCTGCAAGCGGGCGCGTGAGTACTGCGGCAGACGCGACGACAAGACTTTGTCGAGGCGCACACCACAGCTACTGGCATCGAGTTTCAGCGAAATCGGCGCAAGATCATCAACGCCAGCACTGAATTCATCGGCGTCTTCGGCGTCATCAAGCACATCCGCTGGATCTGGCGAGATGAGTTCGGGTTCTTGCTCGGTAAAGACCGGCTTGGTGGGGGTGTTCATCGGCTATAATCGTGGCTCTTTTTTAGATCTGCCACCGACCTCCTCCATGCTGAAGCATCTCTTGAGAATCACTCTGATGGCCTGCGCGCTGGCACTCGCTGCCTGCGGTTCGCTGGGAGAAAAACCGGATGAGACCAAGAACTGGTCGGCGGACAAATTATACGCCGAGGCTGCTGACGAGCTCAAAAGCGGCAACTACGAAAAGTCCATCAAATTCTTCGAGAAACTCGAGTCGCGCTACCCCTTCGGCTCGTATGCGCAGCGCGCACAAATGCAAATTGCTTACGCTTATTACAAGCAAAACGAGCAAGCCCAATGTCTGGCAGCGATTGACCGCTTCATCCGACTGCACCCGAACCATCCCAACGTTGATTACATGTACTACTTGCGTGGGCTAGCCAATTTCAAAGATAAAAAAGGCTTGTTCGATTTTGTCAGCGAGCAAGACCCCACTGAGCGCGACCCCAAGGCTGCACGCGCTGCCTTTGACGCCTTCAAGCAGCTGATCGACCGCTACCCTAACAGCGAGTACGCCAGTGACGCGCGCGATCGACTGAACTACTTGGTGGATGCGATGGCTAGGTATGAGGTACACGTTGCCAACTACTACTACCGTCGCGGTGCTTATGTCGCATCAGCGAACCGCGCACAAAACGTGGTGCGTGATTACCCCGGATCAGAAGCCGCTAAAAGTGCGCTGCGCATCCAAATGCTGTCGTATGACGCGATGGGCATGAAAGAACTTCGCGACGATACCGAGCGCGTCTATCAGCTGAACTTCCCGAAAGCTGATGCTGCTGATATCGCTAGCGGTAAAAAGCCCTGGTGGAAGGTCTGGTAAGTTAGCTTCTACACGGCCAGCGATTTTTTAATCGTCTCCGACAGCGCGACCGACTTTTCAGGCGGTGCGCCGACGAAATATCCAACGCGCTTCATTAGAAGCCTTAGCGTCAAACGCGTAACCCTCGCTATCAAAATCCTTCAGCTGCTCCGGCTTACTGAGCTTATGCTCAATCGCATAGCGCGCCATTAAACCTCGCGCGCGCTTGGCAAAAAACGAAACAATCTTGTAACCGCCGCCTTTCCACTCCTCGAACACCGGAGTAATCACCGGGCGATCCAGCTTCGCGGGCTTTACTGATTTGAAGTATTCCTCAGACGCCAGATTCACCAGCGCCTGCGCCTTCGCCACCGTCAACGACTCGTTCAATGCCTCGGTAATCTGGTCGCCCCAGAAGGCGTATAAATCCTTGCCGCGCTTGGTCGCCAGGCGAGTACCCATTTCTAGTCGATAAGGCTGCATTAGATCGAGCGGGCGCAGCAGCCCATACAAACCGGACAGAATGCGCAAATGCTTCTGCGCCCAATCGAGTTGCCGCGCATTCAGACTTCGCGCATCCAGTCCTTCATAAACATCGCCATCGAAGGCCAGCATCGCCGGGCGCGAATTATCTGCCGTGAATTTTTTCGACCAACTGGCGTAGCGAGCGACATTTAATTGAGCGAGACTATCGGAGATACTCATCAGACTTCCGATTTGCGCTGGCGGCATCGTGCGTAGCGTTGAGATCAATTCCGCCGAGCGCGGGATAAAATCCGGCTCAGTGGTCTTGTTGACCTTGATCGGCGACTCGAAGTCGAGCGTTTTAGCGGGTGAAAGAACGATCAACATAAGCAGTGTGCTGCATCTATTCTGAAGATACGAAAAATATCGATCTGAACCTGCATCGATACGGATAAAAAACTGTGGTTAAAAAAGGTGTCGCAAGATAATCAGACGAATGATACCGAAATCACCCGCCCGCCTGGTTCTTGACACCAATGTCTGCCTCGATCTGTTCGTCTATCGCGATCAGCGCTGGCAGCGGCTCTTGCAATCCATGGAAAATGGTGAGGTCGCCTGTGTGACGCGCGAAGACTGCCGCACCGAATGGACGCTCGTCCTGGAATACTCGCGCTTTGCACTGGATGATCGCGCAAAGCAATCCGCGCTCGACGAATTCGACCGGCTGATCCTGATGACCGACCCCTATCAGCCTTCTGAGATGACATTACCCGTCTGCAAAGACCGGGATGATCAGAAATTCCTAGAACTAGCCGCCACCAGTGGCGCTCACTATCTGATATCGAAAGACAAAGCTCTACTCAAATTGGCACGTCGCGTTCGCAAACTCGGCTTGTTTGAGATCACCACGCCGGAGCAGTGGGTCGCGCGCTATGAGAATGACGCTGGCTTGATTACTTAGCCTACTAGGCCATCCGACATCGCGCGCTAAGCGAATACATCTTATGCAACGCACATCACCCCTTAAGCGATGCGCGCCACTCACGCATAAGCTCGGTGTTTTCTTTTCGGTCGGCACTCACCTGCTGCACGCTGGGTCGCTCAGCTAGCCGCTGTAAATACGCTTTGAGCGGGTAATCTGCCAGCACATCCTCGCCGTAGATTGCCTTAGTGGTCATTGAGATGATCGGAAGATGAACTGCAGCAGCGCAATCCGCCAAGCCAAATTCGCTCCCTGCGATATACGGGTCAAAGCTGACTAACTGCGCAAGTGCCTTCGCACTACGTTTGAGTTGTTTGTGGGCGATCGCTTTGCGTTCATCACCTGCTTTGCCACCGAAGAATGCTTCGCCGTACAAATCGCGTGCAACCAGCTCGAGATGTAGCTCGATGAACTGGATCAGCTCGCGCACCTTGGCAGCGGCGAGCGGATCTTTGGGCAGTAGCGGTGTCTGCGGGTAAGCGGACTCCAAATAGTCCACCATCACTTGCGATTCACAGAGGGCCTGCCCATCGATCTCGAAATACGGCAATTTACCCAATGGTGATTGGGCCAGTAGCTCGGTAGATCGATCAGGCCATTGCAGCTTTTCCTCGAACGGAATCGCTTTTTCAAGCAGGGCCAGCTTGACCTTGTTGTAGTAATTACTCGCCGCGAACCCGCACAGTACGATCATGCCGCCTCTCCTATGGTGCCGATGAAGGTGTTTCCATCCTTGGCCATGCAGTCTATCATTCCGTGCGACAACAACCCCTCCGCCCACTATGCCCGCCGAACTCCTTGCCTCGCGCCACGAACACACCCTGGTGCTAACCCTGTCGAACCCCGGCGCAAAGAACGCGCTGCACCCGGATATGTACGCCGCCGGTGTAGAGGCGCTGGAGACTGCCGAGCGCGATCCTGCGGTGCGCTGCATCGTACTCACGGGTGCCGGTGATGTGTTTTGCGCGGGCGGCAATTTGAACCGTTTGCTCGAGAACCGGGCCAAAGACCGCTCGGTACAGGCAAATTCCATCGATCAGCTGCACAGCTGGGTGGCTGCTATCCGCGACTGCAGTAAACCGGTCATTGCCGCGGTTGAAGGGCCGGCGGCGGGTGCTGGTTTTTCCCTGGCGCTGGCCTGCGATCTGATTGTTGCTGCCGAGTCGGCTAAATTTGTGATGGCCTATGTCAAAGTCGGGCTGACACCGGACGGTGGTGGCTCATGGTTCTTGTCTCAGGCATTACCGCGCCAACTCGCCACCGAGATACTGCTGGAGGGTCAAGCGGTGACTGCAGCGCGCCTGCATCAGGCAGGTGTAGTGAACCGAGTGGTTGCTAACGGCACGGCGCTGGATGAGGCACTGAAGTGGTCTGAACAATTTGCCGGCCTTTCGCCAAACGCCTGCGCTGGTGTTAAATCGCTATTGCATGACGCGCCAGCAAATACGCTGAGTACGCATTTCAATGCAGAGAAGCAGTGCTTTGTCGAAGCGCTGCATCACCGCGATGGCTTGGAGGGCATCACGGCCTTTCTGGAAAAAAGAAAGGCAGATTACCGATGAGTTTCAATCCACGGCGCCGCATTTATCTAATGCGGCACGGTAGCGTCACTTACTTTGATAGTGACGGTAAACCGGTACTGCCCGAATCTGTTCCGCTCAACAATGCCGGGCGCGAACAAGCCAGCGCCGCTGGGCGTGTGTTCGCGGAACATGGCGTCAAGTTTGATCGCGTGATTGTGTCGGGCTTGCCGCGTACCGTTGAGACCGCCACGCGAGTACTCGCTGAAACCGGGCAAGACATCGCGCTTGAAGAATGGCCAGAATTCGTCGAGATTCGCGGCGGCAAACTTTCCAGCATCCCGGATACAGAGTTGCGTGCTGCGTTTACGGCAGCCTTCGAAGGTATCGCGCCTGAACATCTTCAGTTTTTAGGTGGCGAAAGCGTGGGTGAATTACTTGATCGGATTCATCCCGCAGTCGACAAACTACGTGCCGATCCTGATTGGGATACCGTGCTAGTCGTACTGCACGGTGGTGTGAACCGCGCGCTTTTGTCGTACGCCTTGACGGGTCAGCGGATTTTCATGGGTAACCTCGCGCAAACCGCGGGCTGCATCAACGTGCTGGATGTCGGCGAGGCTGCGATTGACTGGGTGGTCAGAATTGTGAACTACT
>JBIKUP010000148.1:0-4778 GCA_044347535.1 Burkholderiaceae bacterium | reverse complement strand
AATCCAATCAATCGAAATCTCGCAGGGAGCAGTTCATGGGTGCCTCGGACTTACAGCCAATTCGCCTGACCTCGTTTTCGCACGGCGGTGGCTGCGGCTGCAAGATCGCACCCGGATTGCTGTCGGACATACTTAAACAGTCACGTGGCTTTCCGGTGCCGCCACAACTGCTGGTGGGCATAGAGACTGCGGATGATGCAGCGGTCTATCGCTTGAACGATGAGCAAGCGCTGATTGCAACTACCGACTTCTTCATTCCGATCGTCGATGATCCCTTCGACTTCGGCCGCATCGCAGCGACGAATGCGATTTCTGATGTATACGCCATGGGTGGCACACCCATCATGGCACTAGCACTGGTCGGTATGCCGATCGATAAATTACCAGTGGAGACCATTGGTCGAATCCTCGCAGGCGGTGAAACCGTCTGCGCCGCTGCCGGCATTCCGATCGCAGGTGGCCATACCATCGACTCCGTCGAGCCCATCTACGGCTTGGTAGTCATGGGTCTGGTTCATCCCAATAAACTAAAACGTAACGCAGACGCACAAGCGGGCGACAAACTGATACTCGGCAAACCACTCGGCGTCGGTGTGTTGTCAGCCGCATTGAAAAAAGGTGCGCTGAATGAAGCAGGCTACGCTCAGATGATTGCGAGCACTACGCAACTGAATACACCAGGCAAGGCCTTGGCCAACATCGATGGTGTACATGCCCTGACCGATGTAACCGGCTTCGGGCTACTCGGTCACGCACGTGAAATGGCACTTGGTGCGAAGCTACGCGCCCGTATCAAGATGGCTTCCGTGCCTTTACTCCCTGCTGTCGAGCAACTTGCCACTGAGGGTCATATAACCGGCGCATCAGCACGTAACTGGGCCGGCTACCATCAAGACATCACGCTTGATCCAATGATCACTTCGGTACAACAGGCGCTGCTGACTGACCCACAAACTTCGGGCGGCTTGCTGGTGGCTTGTGCTGATGATGTGGTAGCGGATGTAATCAAGCTATTTCATGCGCAAGGCTTTGCACATGCCGCAGTGATTGGTGAGCTTCAGCACGGTACGCCGGGCGTCGAGGTCGCTAGCCAATGACGCAAGTAGGTGAAACACCACTCGCGCTGGACTGTCGCGGGCTGCGCAAAACCTATGGCACACGCACGGTGCTACAAAATCTCGACCTGCAACTGCATGCGGGCGAGTACGTGGCGATCATGGGTGAGTCGGGCGTTGGTAAGTCGACTTTTCTGAATCTGGTCGCTGGACTTGACCATGCCGATCAAGGTGAACTGCTGATCGACGGTGTTCCTGCACATACGCTCACCGATGAAGCCGCTACCCTGCTACGGCGACAAAAACTGGGATTCATTTTTCAGGCGTTTCATCTGTTACCGCATCTGAGTCTGCTGCAAAATGTATCGCTACCTTTAATGCTCAATGATTTGCCACAAGATCGCGCGCTGGAGATGTTGCATGCAGTTGGCTTGGCGGGACGCGAACATGATTTTCCGCGTCAACTATCAGGCGGCGAAATGCAGCGTGTCGCGATCGCAAGAGCGCTGGTACACCGCCCACGCCTGCTTCTCGCAGACGAACCCACCGGCAATCTCGACCCGGACACAGCTGCCGACATACTCCGTCTACTCAAGAGCGAAATTCGAAGTAGCGGTGCCGCCGCCATCATCGTGACGCATTCTCCGCTTGCTGCCGCCAGTGCCGATAGGGTTCTGGTACTTACACGCGAAGGTTTGCGCCCGCAAAATACACCTCCTATTCACGCCTAATGAATCTATTACGCTGCCTGCTGATTGGCGAGTGGCGTGCCCATCCAGTGCGCGCACTGGTCGCGATCCTTGCGATTGCCCTTGGTGTGGCGCTCGGCTTTGGCATTCATCTGGTGAACAGCGCTGCATTCAACGAGTTCTCTGCTGCAGCGCGTAGTTTGTCTGGCAGCGCAGATATACAAGCACGTGCCGTCGCGGGCAGCATGAATGAGCAGCTCTATCCGCAGCTAGCGAATTTACCTGAAGTTGACATTGCCTCGCCAGTGTTGGAGTTGGACCTCCCAGTACCCGGCCATCGTGGCGCACTCAAGTTACTCGGTATCGATAGCTTCGCTGCAGCAACGATAACCCCCGATCTACTGGGCGTACCGGAAAGCGACCGCCCGTTTGACGCGCTGATGCACGACACCGTGTTTCTGTCACCGGCAGCGATGCAATGGCTGAACCTAAAAAGCGGTGACACGCTACAGGTACTGAGTGGTACCCGCGAGGTCAAGCTACGCGTCGCTGGTAGTCTGCTACAAGCACGTGCTGGTCAGAGGCTAGCGGTAATGGATATTGGCAGCGCGCAGTGGAAACTCGACCGAGTAGGACAAATTTCACGCGTCGATCTGAAACTGGTGGCGGGTGTCGACCGTATCGAGTTTCGTAAAAAACTGGAAGCCCAGTTCGCTGACACCCTGGTAGTCACTGAAGCGGATGACCAAGACCAACGCAGCGCCACCATGTCACGCGCCTACCGAGTCAACTTAAATGTGCTGGCGCTGGTCGCTTTGTTTACCGGTGCTTTCTTGGTGTTCTCGACGCAGGCGCTATCGGTGCTACGACGCCGCCCGCAGTTAGCACTACTTCGCACCTTGGGTGTGACACGACAACAACTCATCCGACAAATACTGGTCGAGGGCACCACGCTCGGTGTACTCGGTGCGCTACTGGGTATCGGACTGGGTTTTGTATTGGCCAGTGCCGCGCTTAGCTTATTGGGCGGCGATCTTGGTGGTGGCTACTTCCCGGGTGTGCAACCGCGTGTGCATTTCAGTCCCGCAGCAGCCATGGTGTTTTTTATTGCAGGTGCCGGTGTCGCGCTGCTAGGTAGTATTACACCAGCACTGGAAGCAGCGCGCGCACAACCTGCCGCTGCATTGAAAGCCGGTAGTGAAGACTTGGCACTAGCCCCCTTATCAACGCCATGGGCAGCGCTGATTGCGCTGATACTGGGTGCTGTCTGCACGCAATTGCCACCACTGAGTGGGCTACCCATCTTTGGCTATCTCGCGATTGTTCTACTGCTAATCGGCAGCATCGCGCTGATGCCGCGCAGCGCCGCTTGGCTGTTCAGTCGTCTCTCAACTCGTTGGCGTGGCGTGAGTAGTTCGCTGGCGCTGACCCGGCTAGCGAATGCACCCAACCAGGCGGCGATAGCACTCGGCGGTGTGCTCGCGAGCTTTTCATTGATGGTCGCAATGGCAATCATGGTGTCGAGCTTTCGTGTCTCGGTCGATGATTGGCTGCAGCAGCTACTGTCTGCAGATATGTATGTGCGTGTCGCCGGTGGTCAAGAATCAGCGCGCCTCACACAGCGTGAGCAAGAAGTAATCGCGACACTACCCGCTGTGGGGCGCGCAGAGCGCACCCGCTGGTTGTATTTGTCACTGGATGCCGCGCGACCTAGCGTGGCATTGATTGCACGCTCCATCAACGCTGACGAACCCGAGCAGGTACTGCCCATGGTGGGTGAATCACTCAAACAAGTGAATCAACCGGTCTGGATATCGGAGGCTATGGTTGATCTTTATGGCTGGCAGTTAGGCCAAACCGTATCGCTGCCGTTTGCTGGCAAGCTGCATCCATTCACGGTTGCTGGCGTCTGGCGTGACTACGCACGTCAGACCGGCGCACTGCAAATCAAGCTATCCGACTACCGACAACTCAGCGGTGACCAAGACGTCAGTGACATGTCGCTTTGGGTGGCCCGAGATAGTGATATCGCTACACTTCGCTCGCAACTCGAAGCATTGCCGTTTAGTGCCGCGCTTGAATTCGCAGAGCCGAATGAAATTCGTGCAATTAGTCTGCGCATCTTCGACCGTAGTTTCGCCATCACCTATCTGTTGGAAGGCGTTGCGATTGTGATTGGCCTGTTTGGTGTTGCCGCGACCTTTTCATCGCAAGTGCTATCGCGCGCCAAAGAGTTTGGCATGCTGCGGCATATGGGCATTACTCGGCGACAGATTCTGCTGTTATTAGCAGGTGAAGGCGCCCTGCTTGCTACGCTCGCGATTATTGCTGGCTTCGTCGTGGGTACGTGTATCAGCCTGATTCTAGTGTTTATCGTCAACCCGCAGTCGTTTCACTGGACCATGCAACTGCATTTACCTTGGGGCTTGCTCGCAAGTGTCGCGATCGCCATGCTGGTATCCGCTGCACTGACTGCCCTGCTGTCGGGCAGAATGGCGGTGGCTGGAAGCGCAGTACGTGCTGTACGCGAGGATTGGTGATGCGCAACCCTTTCAAGAAACTCCACTGTGTGATTTTTTCCTTGGTGAGTTTATCGCTGAGTTCAATCACGAATTTACTTTTGAGATCAATATCGAGCTTTCTGCTGAGTTGTCTGCCGAGTTGTCTGCCGAGTTGTCTGCCGAGTTTTCTACCTAGATTAATGCTAAGTTCGCAGACGAGATTAATGCCGAGTTTGCTGGCAATTTTACTCATCGTCGTATCGTCGATCTTCTTGGTCCCGGCGCAGGTCAAGGCCGAAACACCGCGCTTTGCGCAGGTTGATCCACGCACCACGCTGAGCTTTCCGCGCGACTTCGGTGCTCACCCAGATTTTCGGACCGAGTGGTGGTACGCCACCGGCTGGCTGCAAACTGCTGACGGTAAACAACTAGGTTTTCAGGTGACCTTCTTCCGCTCTGCTACTGAGCATGAACGCGCTAATCCGAGCAAATTCGCCCCCAAGCAATTGATCGTGGCGCACGCCGCCTTATCC
>JBIKUP010000247.1:0-3366 GCA_044347535.1 Burkholderiaceae bacterium | reverse complement strand
CCCAAGCGCGCCCTAGAAGCAGTACAAAGTCTGGTTGAGAACCACCGCGCAGCATCGCAACAGCTCGAGTCGCTAATGAGCATCGTGCTGGATGCCGCTGAAGTTGCTAACCGCTCGGCTGCTGCCGTTGCTACCACCGGTGGCCATGTCAATAAAGCCGCAGAAAAATTAATCGACGGTGCCAAGCGCACCTCGATGCAAGCCAAACTGATCCTCGGTATCACCGGTGCAATTCTGGTGGGTACAGCAGGTGTATTCAGTTTCATGAGCGTGCAGTTACAAAACAAAGTAGCGCAGCTGGATGAAATGATGCTGGCCGTCGGCAAACGTGCGGTTGATCTGAAGCGCCGTATGGAGAGCATGGACGACATCCATACTGCACTGGAAGAGTTGAAACTCGCGCAGGAAACCACGCACTCGGTACAGTCAGCGATTGAAGAAAAAATCGCCCGCATGTCTGAAGCACCGAAAGCAGCACCAAAGCCTGAACCCAAGCCTGTGCCTGCTGCTGCACCCGCAAAACCGGTATCTAGCAACGAGAAAAAAGAATCCTCTGCCGAAGCAAGCCCTGCCCCTCAGCCTGACCGTAAGGCTGAAGCTCGAGCCAAGGCAGAATTGGCCAAGCTCGAAGCTGCGCGCGCCGAGGCTGCACGTGTAGAGGCTGCCAACAAAGAACTGCTGCAACAACTCACCGCGCTCGACGGTATGCTGAAAGATCAGTCGAAGGCTGTGAAAGATTTGTCGGGTCAGTTCAACCGTCTGCAAGGTTCAGTCTCGACGGTCGAAGGCGTGAAGAAAGATGTTGAGGCGCTAGCGCAGCAACAAAAGCAGCGCGAAAAAGAAATGGCTGACGAACTCGCCGCTGAAAAAGCACGTCGCGAGAAAGAGCTGAAAGATAAAGAACGTGAACTAGCCCGTGAGCGTGAACGTGCCCGTGAGCGTGAGGCGTCCAAAGAGCGCGAGCTGGCGCGTGAACGTGAAGCCGCAAAAGAACGTCAAGCGGCGGCAGAAGCAGCCAAAGCACGCGACGCCAACAAAGAACGCGTCGTCAGCTACGCACGTGATCAGTCCAAGCCAAACAACACCGTCCCGGGTACCAAGGTGCCGGCTTACACCACTAACAGCGGGACTAAAGCTGAGTAACCGAGCTTAAGCTGAAAGAACAATGCCACCTGCGGGTGGCATTTTTGTTGCAAATCTGCTTGATATGGTGCAATGGTTGCACTATCATTAGAAGCATGCCGGTTCTCAAAAAGTTCTCAGCAGCGCGAGTGATCATGTACGCTGGCGACCACCTGCTACCGCATGTGCATATCCAGTTGACTGACGGACGAGAATGTACCGTTGAAATCGTCTCGCTCAAAGTAGTAGGAAGAATTACAACAAGAGAAATCAGGGAGGAATTACGCTGGATTGAGTCTAACCGTGCGTTGTTGCTCTCCGAGTGGAGGAGATTGAACCCATGAGTGACTTTTTTCATCCAAAGTTGATGTCTGTCGAGGCGGCCATGCCGTACAGACTACTTACGACATGGAGCACTGGCGAGATATTGGAAGTTGATGTCGAACGTGTCTTACGCAAGATACCTGCATTGCAAAAATTACTACCGCCGAAGGTATTTGCCAAAGCCCATCTTGCCGAATGGGGCCAAGCGGTCGAATGGTTTGATGCCGAGCTCGGCGCTGACAATGTGTACGCTTGGGGCAAAGAACAGGCCGGAGAAGTCAGCCACCAAATGTTCGATAGCTGGATGCATCGCAATGGACTCTCACTCAATACTGCCGCCGAAGCCTTGGGCATTAGCCGCCGTATGGTGAGTTATTACAGAACGGCGCACAAGCCTATCCCACGCGCGATCTGGCTGGCATGCTTGGGATGGGAGGTGACTCGACCCAAGCATAAAATGCTGCCGCGTAAGATTCCCACCGCAAAAGAGTATGCGCGCGTCCACGCTTGAATGAGGCTCATGGCCTCAAAAAAAGCCGAATAGCTCGGGCGACCGATCGAAAAATGCCACCTACGGGTGGCATTTTTTGGGCGCGTGCACGCGTGAAAGCAACCCCGAATTTCAAGGCCTTGACCCACCTTTGGCACGCCAGCAGATCGGCCTGTAACAGAGCTCAAGTTTCCTGATTGCGGGCCGATTCCGCTAAGGTGGAAACTCGTCTACAACTTTCTGGCAATTGGCTGGCAACGCGCTTGGGGGCAAGCACGTCCGTCACACCCAGCGCTGACGATCAGAAAGTTATAGATATAGCAACGTCGAAACTACAGCAAGTCACCTCAAGTACCGCCGATCTGCAACTGGCAAATACCTCGTGGTTGGTGCTGAAAGACCGGGTCAGTCAATACTCCAATATGGTCGCCGTGGTTCAGGTGGCTTCAAGTGACCTCGATTCGATTGGTGGTTATCTGGCCGATATCCAGCAAGGCTACGATGCTCTGAGTGGCTTGAGTGAGGGATCGCAAGCACATAGCGATCAGCTGAACGCTATCGCGCAACAGGAGTTAGCGCTTTCCGATTTTATTGGTCGCCGTAGCGTACGTATGTCAGATATATCGTTGACATCCTCCCCGACAGGCACGATCAACAACGCATCTTTTAGCGCCATCGATATTGATGCATCAACAACGAGTTCCGATCAAGATACATTTGCAGTCCTAGAGGTCGATCTCGGCGAAGTTCTGACCTCAACTCACGAGGCCAGTACCTGCCCAATTTGTCAGGCGGTGGCAGCGGCAAAAAGTAGTCAAACCGGTGGGGCGGCATTCGACAACTAGGGCGTTAGTGTCCCGCAGAGCGACGCGGCACCAGCAACCAATACCGTCAATGTAACCGGTGCCACCACCAAGGGCGCCTCTGGCACAAGCTACATCGAAGCAATCCGCAAGGGGCTCATTTGGGATTTGTCTGCGGGGGAAACGCTCAGCTACTCCTACTATTCTGGCGCGGTGACCTATGACGCTAGTGTGTATGGTGCGCTCACCCTCAACGCCCCTCTAGGCGCAAGTGCAATATCCGCCGCTAACCAGGCTTATCTTGATCAAGCATTTGCCGCTTGGGATAAAGCCACTGAATTCGCCTTCGAGAAAGTTACCGAATCTGGAACTGCAGTTGGTGAACTACGAAGTGCTTACACTACAAGAACCTATGCGAGCGCGGGTAGTGCGGCGTATGCTTACTATCCTTATAGCAGTATCGTAGGCGGTGATATTTGGTATGTCGACGACCAAGCGACGAATCTGGATTTTTCGCCAGGTGGCTATGGTTATTACACTGCACTGCACGAAATCGGGCATGCACTGGGCCTTAGTCACTCATTTGACGCCGGCTCTGCGACCGGATCAACACTGGCTGCAGCTGAC
>JBIKUP010000147.1:0-4834 GCA_044347535.1 Burkholderiaceae bacterium | reverse complement strand
AAGATCGGCCCCTGAATGCGCAAACAATTGGCCACTGACACTGCTACGAGTTCCTGCCGCGATCAAATCCAGGTCACTCCCCAAGGTCAAGGTCCGACCCACAGAAAACACGTCAAGCGCTGTGCTTGCACCGTAGCCTGCACTACTCACCCTGACATCACCGGCGATACTCACTGCGCCATAACCACTGACTGCCCCATAATCGAGGATGTTGTCACCACGATTAATGGCGGATAATCGGCCGGCGCCAGCACCAAGACTGATTTTGGCACCAGGTATTGTTGCAGCAGTATTTCCAATAATTGCTGAGACGGTGAGATCTCCGACAATGGAGATGTCGCCATTAAAAGTCCGTAGATTGATGACAGAAGTTGCCTCTGCGGCGGATGATCGCGCCTGAAGATGGTCCCAAACTATGATATTGCCACCGCCTAACCGGGTTGCTAATGAGCTTCCCGAAAAAGAAAATCTTCCGAGTTGTAGGTCGAAATCTGTTTGAGCAGATTTGCCGCTTGCTTCGGCGACGATTTTTCCTGAACCAAAATCACCTTGGACAAATTGAGCCAGAAACTTCGCTTCCGAATCATCACCTCTCGCGGTTAGCCGTACCATACCGCCAATCTGCATAGTCGGCTTGCTATCTGAGACGAAGCTAGCATTCGCTTTCGACTTGGTTCCAGCGGCATCAATCACCATCTGGTTACCGATATAAATTGTAGACGTTACACTCGAAAGGAGCGGATAGTTCTGAGTGACGGTGAACTGCGCTTCGGCAGCATCACCACTCGCTACAACGCTGGCTCCCCCATTGAAATTGATGCTGCCAGTCTGATAATTAACCGTAAGATTAGAGATCGCCTCAGATCCGGCGGCATCCAAACCAAGTAAGCCGCCCAAAGTCAATACGCTTTGGAAACCTCCAAACATCATAAGCCTAGTTTTCGCATGAGAGCCGCTCGCCTTAAGCGTACTGCCCATCTTGAGGTTGATATTGCTGTCGGAGCTCATCGTGAAAAAAAAGTCGACCTGTGCGTATGCACCTATCGCTTCCAGATGAAGGATTTGATTGCTTACGACATCATCAACGGTAAGCTTCCCTTCGACTAAAGAACTATCGCCACTAGCGATTGCGCTTAAACCAGCATTGAATGAAGCGTTACCGCTTCTCTGTTGAAGCAAAAACAACACGTAACTGAATAGCCCCTCTGAATTCAATACAACCGGCCCTAGCGCCATGAACTCGGTGTACGGCATGGGCAGCCCGAAGCCCGGCGTGAGGTCAACAATTGCCTGACTTCGGAATTTCGTCGCCGTTGCATTTAGCCCTTGCAGAGTAATGTCCCGATCACCATCCGTACTGAGCGTCAGTGTCTTTTTTTCTGCGACCTCTGTGCTTATCAGGACTGATCCTAAAGCAATATTGGTAGTACTTTGGGTTATCGACAACGGATGTGTCGATATACGCTGTGGAAGATTTATGATCTCGCTATTTATTTCACTCGCTATCGGCAGCGTCACCGCATCCGTAAAAGTAACTGGGGAGCTGGAATAATCATATAAAGATACTGGACTATGCAAATAGTCTTTCAAACGGATCAGACCCGTAAAACCGGCACCATCAAGGTCGTAGACGATATACACCGCATTCTCTTGTACAGAGTATGCCGATAAGTAGGTAGCAGCACGGATTCTCTGATCAATCTGGAAGGAAGAGTAGCGAAGGAAGGCATCGAGGTCAGAGAAAAAAGGAACAACGACCATAGTCAAACCGTCACTGATCAACTGCGATGGCAGCATCAATGCGTCGACACCAAAGCGGAAGCCTTCTATATCCAGCATACTCGCCTTGACGGCGTCGATACTCAAGTTCGCATCTGGCGATCCAAGAAGGATATTACTAGTACCGTTTTGATTGTAATTAATCTTGAGGCTAGCAGCAGAATGAGTGTCTAGCTGCAGGTAAGTCGTTCCTGAACTGGTGGTCGAGCCGATATTGAAGCTACTGCCATTAGAAAGGTTGTTCACTTTTAGTACTACGGCATCGTTAGCTCGCACTGCATCAAGATTTACAACATGACTGCCATCACTGTCCATGGCGATCGCTGCCGTAGCAAGCGCGCCCAAGACCGAGTTTTCCCCGCTATCTGCTAATAGGGAAACACTACCTGCTGTCTTAATGATCTGAGCACCGTTGAGTGTCGCCGCCGATGCCGCACCGACTGCCTTGATCAAAAGACTACCGTTCAAATCGACTGTAGATGTTGGTGAGCCGAAGAAGGAAGCGCTTGCACGGCTGCCGTAACCGGAAGCGCTAATGGTCATTTGACCATCGATGCTACCGTCGATAACCGTTATTAAATTTGCGCCCACATCGAGTGTGGAACGGGAAAATTCGCCGTTGGCCGCCACCGTGAGATCGCCACCAATATGCAATGTCGGCGCCGAACCGGACAGCGTCACATATGCTGAACTACCAAATGCCAGACGCGTCAGATTACCAGCGGCGTAAGAGTTAAGAGTCCAGTTACCGTCAATACTCAGACTACGGAGACTAACTGATCTGTACGCATCAAAAAGTGCGCTACTGTTGTAGCCAATAGCCACCTGCTCAAGATCCGATGCAATATGAAGTGCGAATGTGCCAACGCCATTGGGTGTCAATACCACCATAGATTGAGCGTCCGTTGCACCTTTCTCTGCTCTGATAGACAGATCACCTCCCAGCACAACCTCGGTATTGACCCGCTTGATAGTGAGCTGAGAGGATTTATTCTCCCCAACACCAGCGCCCGTTCGCTGTATAAGCACATTACCCGTTAAGTTGATATCACCATTCAACTCAAGGTCTGCGTTGCTCGCATAGCCAGCCGCGTGGATGCTCACACTAGGCACACCAGCATTACCGCCCGGATTACCAACACTCGCGGCGCCCAAGGATGTACCTATCGATATTTTATCGGCTGCATTAAGGCTTAGTTTGGAATTACTGAATGCACCTGCTGAGCTCAGATCGAGCGTATTGGCTAGCCCGATGCTGCCAGCAGCAGTTATCGCTGTTTGAATACTGCTGTAAGAACCTAAGCTTTGCTGAGTCAATGCGCCTTGCAGCGTGATGCCACCTTGCTCGGCAGTCAGACTTACTTCCGTCGATGCGCCGTATGCATGTTCCGAAGTTGTAATCTTCAACGTGGAAGCAAGTGACATGGCCACATCAGCGGATGTAGATGCGTAAGCCGCTACGGCCAGCTTTGCAGATGCGCTAGTGCCATCCGCACTTACTGTCACCGGTCCGTTCACACTCAGCCTACCGCGATCAGCCTCGGCAGTCATACTGGCACTACTATTGGAACCACTCGCCAACACATTTAACGTGCCAGTATTGATGTTACCTGTTGCCGAATGCAAGTTGATCGTTGCCGTAGTACGAGAATCGTTACCCGGGGACATCAAGGTCGTACCACTTGCGATTACGCTGATATCACCATAGAACTTGGTCGCGCCGGAACCAGATTCGATCAAGATCGAGCTTCCATTCCTGACGTTGATTGCTGCATGACTGCCATCGCCTGAGGCGAGCGCAGAAAGTTGGCTGCCTATGCCAAGAATTCCATTCACACTGGTCAGCGCAATTTCGCTCGAACTACCGTCAGCGTAGCTGGCAGCACTTACGCGATTGGCGGTAAGTGTTCCACCCGCCGCTGCCTGGAGCAACAGGCCGGCTTTGGATTGAACACCTGTCGCTACCGCGTTCAGGTCTGCGGCTTGCACACTCGTATTTGAGATGGCAGTGAAATTGGCAGTGGCATGCTGTCCTGATGCCTGCACCCGCACCGGACCCGAGATACTGCCTGGTAGTGACATACCACTACTGCTTTTGCCACCCAGCCCGACCGTCATTTCTGCTGTGCTGTACTCAAAGGCCTTTGCATCACCAGCAGCGAGCAGCCATACCGCCCCGAGACTAGCAGTAATACCTTCAGTGCTACTAATTGCTGGCAGCTTGCCCACACTTAAGGATGCACCCACACCGGCACCACGTGCGTTTAGCACGATGTCCTGCTTATTGATTGTCGCATTGGCAGCAGCAGCGGACCACTTCTGGTCAATCCGTTCGCCATTACTGCCAGTATCAAAAAAGAATTTGGCACGATCATCCGTGCCGAGTGATGACAAGACTGATGCTTGCGCTGTTGATGGCAGCACTCGCTGGCTGATACTCAGATGGTGTGTTGCCGGATCAGAATTTTTGCCGACACCAAAATCAGCAGCGACGAGCGCGCCGTTGATCTTGTCTTGTCCGTCAATTTTGCCGTCGATATTCTGGTCAATCCAAGCGCCGTCGGTATTCACAATGACATAGGCGCTCGTATCAGAACGAGCATCTGCTATTACGCTATTCAGATCTTCTATCAGCCGGTCAATACCTGCTTTCAGGCTAGCCTGGAGCGACATCTCTTTTAAGCTGCCGTTATTCATCGCCGTGTTTAGTCCAGCGCTAATACGCGCAAGGTCTGGCAATCGCTGGTTACTGAACGCTATCAATGCGCTATCGCTATTAAGTGCCTGAGCATAGGTTGCCATTAATTGGGCAAGTCCAGTACTCAGCTCATCGTCAATCACTAATGACGCTGGTAGTACGCTAGCCATGGCGAGCTTCAAATCATAAGCATCACTTAGATTGAGACCGCCACGATTCGCGATGAACTGTGCTAGCCGCTGTGAAACCTCCGCACTGACCGTCGCCGATAATGCGATTGATGTTGCATCAACTGGGGTAGCATGCTTGCCGCTGGCCAGTGCAACCATGACATTGAGGAGCGCATTCGCCTGTAGC
>JBIKUP010000146.1:0-4853 GCA_044347535.1 Burkholderiaceae bacterium | reverse complement strand
GACAATACCGAAAGCGTTCGGTTCAGACACTGCTGCGACGGCGATACACACGGCCGCCATACCGATGAGTGAGTGCATCGCTGCGACTAGCTCGGGCATCTTGGTCATTTCGACCCGCTTGGCGAGTACAGCACCAATCCCGCCGCCAACCACCAAACCGCCGAGCAACAAACTAAAGCCGCTACCGGGCGCAGTCGCCTCGGCTTGCAGCTTCATGATCAGCGCCACCGTCGTTAACGCGGCAATCGCCATGCCGGTCATACCAAACGCGTTGCCGCGTCTTGCCGTGGCCGGATGCGACAAACCCTTCAGCGCCTGAATGAAACAGATCGAGGCGATCAAATACAGCAGAGTGACAAGATTCATGCTCATGGAATTACGCCCCTTCCTTGTTCTGCGCCTTGGGCTGTTTTTTCTTGAACATTTCCAGCATCCGCTGCGTCACCAAGAAACCACCAAACACGTTCACTGCTGCGAGCGCAACCGCCAGCGTTCCCATGAACTGCCCAACCGGGCCGGTAGTCAGGGCTGCAGCAAGCATGGCACCCACAATAATGATGGCTGACACCGCATTAGTCACGGCCATCAGCGGCGTGTGCAATGCTGGCGTCACCGTCCAGACGACGTGATACCCGACGTAAATCGCCAGGACAAAAATAATGAGGTTGGTAATGGTGTAGCTAACTTCCATGATGTCCTCTACTGGTAGCTTTACTTTTTTATTCCGGAGACACGATTACTGCCATCTACGAACACGATTTTGGGTTGGTGATCAAGAACCGTTGCTTCGCTCATGGGCGCGTAGGTGCAAATAATCAGCAAATCACCACGTTGCGCTAGCCGCGCTGCCGCACCATTGAGGGAGACCTCACCACTACTGCGCTTCCCTTTAATTGCGTAAGTGGAGAATCGCTCGCCATTGCTGACGTTGTACAGATCGATCTTCTCGAATTCTCGAATGTCAGCAGCGTCGAGCAGTTCTTCATCGATCCCACACGAGCCTTCGTAATCCAAAACACACTCTGTTACCGTGGCGCGATGAATCTTCGCGCGCAGCATAATTCTTTCCATCGTTATATGCCGCCGTCATTACTTGCGAAGTACCGCACCACCATGGCAAACCAAGGTGGCAGCGATGATCTCATCAGCCTGATCGATGGTCAGGTTGGCGTCTTTGTCAAAAATCAGCTTCAGAAAATCGAGCACATTTCGCGCGTACAGTGCGGAAGCATCTGCAGCACACAATGCGGGAAGATTTGCCTCGCCGATGATGTGAACGCCGTGCTTGACCACCGTCTTACCAAGTTCCGAAAGCTCGCAGTTACCGCCCTGCTCCACCGCCATATCAAGAATGACCGAGCCTGGCTTCATTGCTTTGATGGTGTCTTCGCCAATCAGCACAGGCGCTTTACGCCCCGGGATCAAGGCCGTCGTGATAATGATGTCCGCCAACTTCGCGCGCTCATGCACCAACTCCGCCTGACGTTTCATCCATGCCTCTGGCATTGGCCGCGCGTAGCCACCGACACCTTGAGCGATCTCGCGTTCTTCGTCCGTCTCATAGGGTACGTCGATGAATTTCGCGCCAAGCGATTCCACTTGCTCTTTGACCGGTGGGCGCACATCGGAGGCCTCAATAACAGCACCAAGACGCTTGGCAGTTGCAATCGCTTGCAAACCAGCGACGCCGACACCCATGATCAATACCCGAGCTGCTTTGACCGTACCTGCTGCGGTCATCAGCATGGGAAAGAAGCGCTGATACATATTGGCGGTCATCAGCACCGCTTTGTAGCCAGCGATGTTGGCTTGCGAGGACAGCACGTCCATTGACTGCGCCCGGGTAATGCGAGGTACCGCCTCCAACGCGAAGGCCGACAAGCCTGCCGATGCCATGCCCGCAATACCTTCGGCATCGAAAGGGTTCAGCATGCCAACAAGCGCAGTGCCTGATTTCATTAAAGCGCGCTCATCAGCCGACGGCGCACGAACTTTCAACACGATGTCGCAGCCGAAAGCATCTGCAGCAGAGCCAATGTCTGCGCCAATCGCCGCAAATGCATCATCTGGCAAGCTGGCTGGAACGCCAGCACCGGACTGAACGATGACCTTGTGTCCGGACGCGATCAGTTTCTTGATCGTTTCCGGCGTGGCGGCAACTCGCGTTTCGCCCTGACGGGTCTCGGCTGGAATGCCGATTCTCATGGTGTTCTCCACATTGAAAATGAATGAGGCCGGACGCCAGCGTAAAAAACCGGGCGCCGATGCGACATCCGCACGTTAGGACTTTGGTAAGGAAAGGCGATGCTGACGAACCGGGAGACCCGGATTGCTTCGCCGAAAAAAGGGGCAAAGATACTATTGATCTGGATTTTTCGCAACGCACCAATATTTTGGCTTGTTTACTGCAATCTGAGACGGTTCAGCCCCAGCCTCACACACGCAAAACAGTAAAATGTTTGCTTTTAAAGGACGCTATGTCATCAATTTGGAAACCCTCGGTTACCGTCGCCGCCATCATCGAGCGTGATCAGTGCTTTCTGCTGGTCGAAGAACAGACTGCGGAGGGCATCAAATTCAACCAACCCGCCGGCCATCTCGACCCCGGCGAGTCCTTGGTGGCGGCAGCTGCGCGAGAGGCACTCGAAGAAACCGCGCATGAGTTTATTCCCGACACACTGGTGGGCGTGTACCTGTCGCGCTACCAATCCAGTCGGATGAATGAAGACGTGACTTACCTTCGCTTTGCCTTTACTGGCACCCTTGGCGCTATCCATGATCGTCCTTTGGATGATGGCATTCTGCGTACGGTATGGATGTCGCACCAGGAAATCATGGCAACGCAGGACAGACATCGCAGCCCGCTAGTGTTGAAGTGCGTCGAAGACTATCTTGCCGGACAGCGCTTCCCACTGTCGGTGATTCATACCCATCCCAGTGTTCAACTAGCTGCCAATGACTAAAGCGCGTGTTGTACTAGGCATGTCTGGGGGTGTCGACTCCTCGGTGGCCGCCTGGCTGCTAAAACAACAAGGATATGAAGTCATCGGCCTGTTCATGAAAAACTGGGAAGACGATGATGATGACGAGTACTGCTCGACGCGGCAGGACTGGATCGATGCCGCCAGCGTGGCTGACGTCGTTGGCGTCGACATTGAGGCCGTGAACTTCGCAAGCGAGTACAAAGACCGCGTGTTTGCTGAGTTTCTGCGCGAGTATGAAGCGGGGCGCACACCCAACCCGGATGTGTTGTGCAACGCCGAGATCAAATTCAAAGCTTTTCTGGATCATGCATTGCAGCTCGGCGCCGACCATATCGCGACCGGCCATTACGCGCGGGTACGCGAGCGAGACGGTCAGTTCGAACTGTTAAAGGCCGTGGATGCCAGCAAAGATCAGAGCTATTTCCTGCACCGGCTCACCCAGGCGCAACTATCACGCACACTATTTCCGCTTGGTGAGCTGCATAAGTCGAAGATACGCAGCATCGCGGACGACCTGCAGCTGCCGAATGCCAAAAAGAAAGATTCCACCGGCATCTGCTTTATTGGCGAGCGCCCATTCCGCGCCTTCCTCAACCGGTATCTTTCTTTCAAACCCGGGCCGATGAAAACCCCGGACGGCGATGTCGTCGGCGAGCATGTCGGTTTGTCGTTTTACACCCTAGGCCAACGCAAAGGCATAGGTCTAGGAGGACAGCGCGCACATCGCGATGACGATGGCAACCACGCGCCATGGTATGTGGCGCGCAAAGACGTTGAAAGCAATACCTTGTACGTGGTGCAAGGCCATGACCACCCTTGGCTATTGTCCGATGCGCTGGTTGCCGGGCAAATGAGCTGGATCGCCGGCACGCCGCCGGCCGACGGCCCCCTGCTGGCCAAAACCCGCTACCGACAATCCGATGTGGCCTGTGCGCTGCTCGGGGCGGGAAGCACAGAGACGAAGTTGCAATTCCAGCAAGCCCAATGGGCGGTGACGCCCGGCCAGTCCGCTGTACTGTATGACGGCGATATTTGCCTTGGCGGCGGCATTATTGAGCGGGCCGAGGCGGCCTGATCGCGCTATGGCGGCCTGAATCTCTTCGCCCCCCCTGAAAACGCCTCTGCTGGCGGTCTTTCGCCGGCTTTCACCCGGCAGAAAAAAAGCTTGCGCTCCGGTGATGATTCGCGAATAATCTAAACACGAATCGTTCTCATTTGAATTAACAGCTCTTCGTTTGCGGAAAATCATCCAAAAAACGGCGAGCCCACACTGGAGGGGCGTCACCATGATCGTTTGCGTATGCCATAACGTCTCCGACAAAGCGATTCGCCGGGCGCTCGATGACGGTGCCAAATCCATGGAAGACATCCGACAGCAACTGAACGTGGGCAGCTGCTGCGGCAAGTGCAACGAATTTGCAAAAACCTTGGTTCGGGCGCATGTCGAAGACCGCCAGTTCACCGAGGTACGCCGCGTCATCCCCGCTTAAGCACCCGCCATCCACCGAAGTACACGCAATCCACCGCAACACCCGTTACTCACCAAGACGCTCACCACGGCGCTCTCCAGACAATCACTCCTCAGGCGGGACCTCTTACCCTACCCTGTAGCAATCCATTCAGTCGGCTTGATCTAGCGAGACAACATCCTCGAGTGCCATATCGCGTAGTTGCGAATGAGGATGATTCCCAATAACAAAATGAATCACCCTTGATAACAAAGTGCGTTTGCTGAGTTAACATCGCGCATCTTTATTTTCTATGCAAGAGGCACTCATGAAGGGCGACCCTAACGTCATCAAGCTGCTGAATGATCAGCTCACCAACGAACTCACAGCGATTAATCAGTACTTTCTGCATTCGCGCATG
>JBIKUP010000145.1:0-4861 GCA_044347535.1 Burkholderiaceae bacterium | reverse complement strand
GGAAAAAGCCAACAAGGTGATTCGGCAACTTGCCGAGGTCGAGAAATACGACATTGTTTTCCAGGAAGCGGTTTACTACAGTCCGCGCATCGACATCACCGACAAAGTGTTGAAGTCACTCAACGCAAAATAAGATAGGACCACCGCCATGGGCACTCGACTAGGCGACTTGGTCGATAGCTTGGGCGGGGAGTTGATCGGCGATCCCGAGATCGACATCACCGGGATCGCGCCATTGGACGCTGCGGGTCCGTCGCACATCACCTTTCTGTCCAACCCAAAGCTCCGCGCGCAGGCGGCGCACACTAACGCCGCCGCATTGATCCTGTCCCCTCAGGACCACCCGCAGTTGGCGAGCTATGCGGGTGCGCGCGTGCTGACCGACAATCCGTATGCCTATTTCGCGCGTGCCGCGCAACATTTTGCAGCGCTAATATCTGTAGCGCCCGCTGCGGGGATTCACCCTCATGCTTGGGTGGATCCGACAGCGAGGGTGGCTGCGACGGCCAGCATTGGTCCCGGTGTCACGATAGAAGCAGGCGCGCAGATTGGCGAGCATTGTTTGATTGGTGCGGGCAGCCATATCGGTCGTAACGCTGTCATTGGCGCCCATACGCTGCTGCATCCGCGGGTCAGTTTTTTGGCGGCTTGCCGTATTGGTGAGCGCGGCATCATCCAATCGGGTGCTGTCATCGGTGGTGATGGCTTTGGCTTCGCGAATGAGGGCGGCCACTGGATCAAGATCCCCCAAATGGGTGGAGTACAGATTGGTAATGATGTCGAGATCGGTGCTAACACCACCATCGACCGTGGCGCATTGGAAGACACCGTGATCGAAGATGGCGTCAAGCTCGATAACCAGATTCAAATCGCCCATAACTGCGTAATTGGTGCGCACACCGCAATGGCGGGTTGCGTTGGTGTGGCGGGCAGCGCGAAGATTGGTCGGCATTGCACTTTTGGTGGCGCAGCGATGGTGCTGGGTCACCTCACCATTGCGGATAATGTCCACGTGTCTTCCGGAAGTCTGGTATCGCGCTCGATTCTCGAGCCGGGGCATTACACGGGCTTTTACCCCTTGGCCAAGAACGCAGAATGGGAGAAAACAGCAGCAGTAGTTCGACAGCTCGGTAGTATGCGCGAACGCGTGCGCGCTCTCGAGAAGTTAGTGAAGCAACACGGTATTGAACCGCATTCAGATAAAAAAATCAGCGAATAAAAATAACGCCGATGACAGTAATCCAATCAAGACGAGATTAGGCACAACCACAATGAAAAGCCTCGATATCAATCAGATCAAGCAATACCTGCCACACCGTTATCCGCTACTACTGGTCGATCGTGTGCTCGACTGGGAAGCCGGCAAGCAGATTCGTGCGATCAAGAATGTCAGCGTCAATGAAGAGTTTTTCAATGGCCACTTTCCTAACAAGCCGGTCATGCCTGGCGTGTTGATTATTGAGGCGCTGGCGCAAACAGCGGCCTTGCTGGCATTCCTGACCATGGGTCAAAAGCCCGACGATACTGCGGTGGTGTATTTTTTAGGTATCGATGGCGCGCGCTTTAAACGACCGGTCGAACCCGGTGATCAGCTGGTGATGGAGGTAGAGATTGTGCGGCACGCGCGCGGTATCTGGAAGTTTCAGGCCAAAGCCATGGTAGATCAGCAGCTCGCAGTCGAAGCGGAGCTGATGTGCACCATGCGAAGTATCAGCGAGCCGGAACCGGTAGCATCTGCATGACCATCATCCATCCCAGCGCACTGGTTGACCCAGCGGCTGAGCTCGATGCTAGCGTCGAGGTTGGCGCGTATAGCGTGATTGGTCCGCAGGTAAAGATTGGCGCCCGCACCAAGATCGGCCCCCATGTGGTAATTGATGGCGACACCACCATCGGTTGCGACAATGTGTTTTATCAGTTCTCATCGATTGGCGCCGCACCACAAGACAAGAAATATGCGGGAGAGCCAACCCGTTTGGTGATCGGAGATCGCAACACGATTCGTGAATTCTGTACCTTTAATCGCGGCACCGCTCAGGATGCCGGTGTTACTCGCCTGGGTAACGACAACTGGATCATGGCCTATGTGCATCTGGCGCATGACTGCCAAGTAGGTAACCACACAATTTTCGCGAACAATGCGCAGCTAGCGGGCCATGTGCAGGTGGGTGACTGGGTGATTCTCGGTGGTCACTCCGGCGTGCATCAGTTCTGCAAAATTGGCGCACACGCGATGCTGGGTATGTTTACTAGCCTGACGCAAGATGTGCCGCCGTTCGTAATCTTGAACGGTAATCCAGCAGCGGCACACGGCGTGAATGTAGAGGGCTTGCGTCGCCGTGGTTTTTCACGCGAAGAAATCGACGCTATCCGAAACGCTTACCGACTGATTTACAAATCTGGCCTCACCCTTGACGAGGCCAAAGCGGCGCTCGCCAATGAAGAGCAAGCACAACCAGCGGTATCCGCACACCTGAAAACCATGCGTGAATTTCTGGAGAGCGTCACACGTGGCATCGTCCGATGAACTGACGCTGGCGCTGGTCGCCGGCGAGGCCTCCGGCGATTTGCTCGCCAGCCGTATGCTGTCCGGCTTACGACCGATGCTGCCGGATGTACGGCTGCACGGTATCGGCGGACCCGCGATGGCCGAGTATGGGTTTGTTTCTGACTACCCGATGGAAAAGCTGGCCGTTCGTGGGCTATTCGAGGTGCTGTCGCACTACCGAGAGCTGAAAGCATTACGTGACGAATTACGTGAACGTTTGTTGATCGAGCGGCCGGCTGTATTTGTGGGTGTCGATGCACCCGACTTCAATCTCGATCTAGAGATACAACTCAAGCAAGTGGGCATCCCCACGCTGCATTTTGTTAGCCCTTCGGTGTGGGCTTGGCGTCGTGGCCGAATCAAAAAAATCGCGCGTGCGGTTTCGCACATGTTAGTGATATTTCCATTCGAGGAAGCGATCTACAACAAAGCCGGGATTCCCGTGACCTATGTCGGCCATCCATTGGCTGAAATGATTCCGATGGATCCGGACCAAGACGCAGCACGCGATGCGCTAGGTATTGCGCGAGATGCGCGTGTGGTGACCATACTTCCCGGTAGCAGGCTATCTGAGCTTAAGTACAACACGCGAGCATTTCTTGAAACGGCGGCCATGCTGAAAAAGCGTGATCCGAAAGTACAGTTTCTGATGCCGATGGCGGGTGACACGCAGCGCGCCTTCCTTGAGCAGCTATTAACACCTGATCTGAAATCGCTGCCGCTACAAATCATGACCGGTGGTTCGCACAATGCGATTGCGGCCTGCGACGCTGCACTAGTTGCTAGTGGCACGGCAACGCTGGAAGTGGCCCTCTTTAAGAAGCCGATGGTGATCGGCTACCGAATGAATCCTGCGAGTTGGCAGGTGCTGCGATTAATGGCCTACCAGCCTTGGGTGGGCCTGCCTAACATTATGGCGCGCGAGTTTCTGGTGCCGGAGTTATTGCAAGATAGGGCAACGCCAGCAGGCTTATCGTCTGCATTGTGGGCACAGTTATCGAACGACCAAAACCGTCAGCGTCTGCGCCGTCGCTTTGTCGATCTACACCATGACCTGATGCGCAACACCGCCTCGCAAAGCGCACATGCGGTGATGGAACTGCTCTCGCAGCACGGTCGGCTCTGATTACGCCTTTGAAAGCGGCGACTTTGTTCGACTACGCCGGGGAGATGATTTGCGGCGTCGACGAAGCCGGCAGAGGGCCGCTGGCTGGTCCGGTATTCGCAGCGGCAGTGATTCTTGACCCCGCCAAACCGATCGCGGGTTTGCGTGACTCAAAAAAACTCAGCCCGACACGGCGCGACGAGCTTGCGCTGATTATCCAGCGTGATGCTTTGGCCTGGTCAATCGCGCAATGTTCTGCCGCAGAGATCGATGCACTGAATATTCTTCAAGCGACCATGCTGGCGATGCGGCGGGCCATTGAGGGGCTGTCCGTTACGCCCACACTCGCTCTGATCGACGGTAATCGCTGCCCGGTCACGAAGATTCGTACTGAAGCAATCGTTAAGGGCGATGACAAGGTGATCGAGATTTCGGCAGCCTCGATTCTCGCTAAGACTGCGCGCGATACACTCCTGCTGGAGATGCATGCACGTTATCCGCAGTATGGATTTGATCAACACAAGGGTTACCCCACCGCCTTGCATCTGGCGCGATTAAGAGAGCATGGCGTCACACCTGAACATCGTCGATCTTATGCGCCGGTGCGTGAGTTGCTGAACGAGGCCGTACCATGAGCCTACGTAGTATTCAATCTCGCGATAACGCGCAATACAAACAACTGAGGCAATGGGCGAGTAGTGCGCAGGCACGTCGTAAGTCTGGCATGACCCTGCTTGATGGGGTTCATTTATGCGAGGCATGGCTACAGCATCGCGGTGTGCCTGACCTGTGCGTGGTGGCTGAATCTGCGCTCAGCCATCCCGAGGTAGCGGCCCTTGTTGCACAGTGTGAATCCAACGCTAACTCAAACGCTAAATCAAACTCAAATACAAACTCTTACGCCGGCGCCGCTGAATGTGTACTGCTGCCTGACGCCTTATTCACACCACTCGGTCAGGTTGAACATGGTGTGGGCATACTATTCGCGGTAAAGGTGCCTGATGCTGCTAGTAGTGGTCATGCATCGCCTTCATTGCAAAGTGCGGCGTTACTACTCGACTCAGTCCAAGATCCGGGTAACCTCGGCACTATTTTGCGTGCTGCGGCAGCGGCGGGTATTCAAGAGATTTACTGTGGTCCCGGCACGGCAGCGGCGTGGTCACCCAAAGTACTGCGCGCTGGCATGGGTGCGCATTTCGTGTTGGAGA
>JBIKUP010000144.1:0-4874 GCA_044347535.1 Burkholderiaceae bacterium | reverse complement strand
GATCGAAGATGAATCTGCCAGCATCACATGCCAAGTCTGGTCATGACGTGCAATGTTGCTCACGGCATGGCCACTGTGCAGCGTGATCAACGGATGATCCAGCATCGCCTGCACCAGCAAGGGCGGTGCTACCCAACCAGCCTCGCTCAGAAAAAAACCATCGGCCGCGGTGGGCCAGCCACATAGCTGCGCAGTTGATGTCATATCAACTGGTCTCAGCCAGTCTTCGCTCGCGATCGCCGCTAGCTGGGCCATTTTGTCGTGCTTGCGCGTGTCGCGCGCAATGCGCACCACACCACACCATGCGTGCGGCACGCCATCAGGATTATTATCGATCCAACGACGCAACCAACTGGCACCTGCTGCCGTGATCTCGGTCACGGGATTACCAATCGCACCTAACTCGGGGCGAACAATCGCGACTGGGTTACCCGAGCCGCCGGCAGCGGGTGTCGCCTGCTCAATCACTTTTACGGCAATACCGCGCCGCGCAAGTTGACGCGCTACGCTCGCACCTGCAATACCAGCACCAATAACAATCGCCTCTTGCGGTGGGTTTACGAATTCGGCTGTAGTCGGCCAGTGCGCAGCCAGCGCATCGCGCTTACCGCCGAATCCTGGTCGCTTCTCAACGACGAAACCGGCTTCGACTAGCGCGCGCCTGACCGCACCTGCAACGCACCAACTGGCTACTTGCGCTGACGGCGCTGCCAATGCCGGCAATTGCGTCAACAGCGCTTTCGACCACATCTGCGGATTGCGGTCTGGTGCAAACCCATCCAGAAAAAAAACATCGAAATGTCCGCGAAGCGCCGGCAGTGCATCGTTGATATCTGCGAAAACCAGCGTGAGCGTCACCTGATCATCTAACTCAATCGCATGAAACCCGGCCAGCATTGGCGGCCACTGCTTGAGTAGTTGCTCTGCCAGTGCTTGCAGACCAACGCGCCGATGTGGGTCAGCACTGCTCAGTGCATGGTCGAGGGCAGTTCGCAAGTCATCACGCGTGAAGGGGTGCTTCTCGATCGCGACATAATGCAAACGGGCACTGCCCGCACTCGCTCTCAAGCTATCCCATGTCGCAAGAAAATTGACACCCAAGCCAAATCCTGTCTCCAGCAGGCGAACGCATCCTTGCGTATGCCAGCGTTGAGCGACAGCGCTACCTTCAACAAACACGTAACCGGCCTGCCCCCATGCGCCACTACGGCTGGCATAGGTATCGCCAAACTCAGGCGCGTACAAGTGGCCTTCTTCGTCACAGCGCCATTGCGCTGGTTGAAGCTTGGTATTGAACATCGGAGTAATAAGCAGCGCTTTAATGACGCTTACTGAGAGGAGCGCAGATCATACAACGCATGCTATGGCTTAGTGCTTTCAGATTCTCTGGCACACTGCGGTCTATCGCTACCGAAAGCAAAGAAGATGAAAAGAATCGCCACCCTGTTGCTCCTGTTGACCACGCTTCCCGCTTGGTCGCAGGCATGGATACGCTACGCACAAACCGATAGTGCAACGCTGTATTTCGACAGTCTACGTACCCGAAAAATGGGTGACACCGCTTTTGTATGGGATCTACATGACCTGAAAGCAGAGGCCAAGGATGCCTCAGGACGAGCGTACCGCTCAGTGATGCACGCCACCGAGTATCAGTGCCGCATTCGGCAGCGTCGTGTGCTTAGCGTTTTGCTGCATGCCGGGCCCATGGCTACGGGTGCTGCGGTCGAGGTGGTGACAGCAGGCAAATGGGAAGCGACGCCACCGGACACACTCGCCGGCGAGCTGTTTAATCATATTTGTGAATAAGCACTAGACACCACTGACAACACCTGTCGAACCATGCGCATCACCATCATCGACAGCGACCCCAAACAGCGGGCGCGAATGACCGAGGTACTGCGCGCCGCTCATTACACCTGCATACCACTTACAAGCCTCGAGAAACTGGCCTCAGACGCTGCCGCCGATGTCGATCTTCTGATCTATCACTGGTCGGCCACGGCGGCAGTACAGGGACAGCTGGTGGCCCTGCGTCAAGCGCGGCCGACGCTACCCATACTGCTAGTGACGGGTCGCTCGCCTGATCATGCGCTCAGCAAACTACTGACAGGCCCTGGCACTGACTACCTAGTCAAACCAGTACGCTCTCATGAGTTGGCATTGCGGGTTGCGATCTTGCTCGCGCGCTTATCGCCACAGCAAGCACCTTTGCCGCCGTTACGGTTTGGGCGCTATTCGTTGGACCCAACCAGTACGCAGGCTTGGCACGATGACAACCCCATCACGCTGACCCGGAAAGAGTTCTTGCTCGCCTTGCTATTTTTTCGCCATCTTGGTCGGCCACTGTCACGCGCCACCATCCACGAGGCGGTCTGGCCCAAGGAAGCAGAATTCAATTCGCGCAGCCTGGACACCCACGTCTCCAGAGTACGCACCAAATTCGGACTACTCCCCGAGCACGGCTACCGGCTAGCCCCGGTCTATGGTTACGGCTACCAACTTGAGTCGCTTGAATTTCCTGCGCAAAACACCCTAGATCCGAAGGTATAATCCGGTACGACGTTCCCCGGGGAATCCCAAGGATGCAACTGCTCGCCGTCGGGCTCAACCACACCACGGCTCCCGTCTCGCTGCGCGAGAAAGTGGCCTTCCCCGCCGACCAGCTTGGTCAGGCGGTAGCCTCTGCCTGTGCCTGGTTCGGCAACACCAACCAGCGCCCCTTCGAAAGCGCCATCCTGTCTACGTGCAACCGGACCGAGATTTACGGTGCCAGCGCAAACGATGGCGATATTGAGGCAATCATCGATCAAACCGCGCATTTTGTGGCCGATTTCCACAAGCTGCCCTACGCGGATTTACGCCCTTACCTATATGCCCTGCCGCAAGATGGCGCGGTTCGCCATGCATTCCGAGTCGCCTCGGGCTTGGACTCAATGGTGCTGGGCGAGCCGCAAATCCTCGGCCAGATGAAAGACGCGGTGCGCCAGGCTGAAGCCGCTGGCGGGCTAGGCACCTACCTGCACCAGATGTTCCAGCGTACCTTTGCGGTCGCCAAGGAAGTGCGCTCGACCACGGAAATCGGTGCCCATAGCGTATCGATGGCTGCCGCTGCGGTGCGATTGTCCCAGCGTATCTTTGATGATCTCGCGCAGCAGCATGTGCTGTTCATTGGGGCTGGCGAGATGATTGAATTGTGTATCACGCACTTTGCCGCACAACACCCCAAAAGCATCACTATTGCGAACCGTACGATGGAACGCGCTGAAGCACTCGCGCATCGCTTCGGAGGCCGCGCAATGCGATTGGGCGAACTGCCAGAGCAATTAGCGCGCTTTGACGTGGTGGTTTCGTGTACCGCTTCTTCTTTACCCATTATTGGCTTGGGCATGGTCGAGCGCGCGATCAAAACACGTCGACGCAAACCGATGTTCATGGTCGATCTGGCCGTCCCGCGGGATATCGAGTCCGAGGTAGCACGGCGTAACGATGTCTTCCTTTACACCGTCGATGATCTGGGCGCTGCCGTGCAAATCGGTGTCGAGAACCGGCAATCGGCAGTTGCGCAAGCAGAAGCCATTATCGAAACGCGTGTTCAGGCATTCATGCACTGGCTCAGCACCCGCAGCATGGTGCCGCTAATTCAGGATTTGCAGGAAAGTGGCGAACAAATGCGCCGCGTGGAACTTGATCGCGCCCGCAAACTCCTCGCCAAAGGCGAAGATATTGATGCCGTACTTGAAGCACTGTCCAAAGGCTTGACCGCAAAATTCCTTCACGGTCCACAACAGGCGCTGCATAGCGCCGACGCTGACGAGCGCGCCAGACTCGCCCAGTTGCTGCCGCAACTATTCCGCACCAAGCGCTAGCGGCGCGTAGTTGCCGTTACTGCGCGCGGCCACGCATGGCCGCTGTCTCCCTCTCATGTGTCTCGTTTCCAAATGAAGCCTTCATTGTTAGTCAAGCTCGAGCAGCTCAAGGAAAGACTCGAAGAAGTCAACGCACTGCTGGCGCAAGAAAATGCAACGGCCAATATGGACCAGTATCGCAAGCTGACTCGAGAGCATGCTGAGTTGGACCCGCTGGTGGCGCTGCATGGGCAATGGCAGCAGGCACAGGATGACATCCGTGCTGCAGAAGAAATGATGAGCGACGCGGAGATGAAAGTGTTCGCGCAGGAAGAGTTGGCGTCAGCGCAGTCGCGTACCGAGGCGCTCACGCTCGAGCTTCAGAAAATGATGCTACCGAAAGACCCGGACGACGAGCGCAATATTTTTGTTGAGATTCGTGCCGGCACCGGTGGTGATGAGTCCGCTTTGTTTGCCGGTGATTTGCTGCGCATGTATACCCGCTACGCCGAGCGACAGCGCTGGCAAGTCGAGATAGTTTCGGCCTCACCCTCGGAGCTAGGCGGTTATAAAGAGGTGATCGTTCGCATCATCGGACCCGGCGCTTACGCCAGACTGAAATTCGAATCCGGCGGTCATCGTGTGCAACGCGTTCCCGCGACTGAATCGCAAGGCCGTATCCACACCTCTGCCTGCACGGTGGCGGTGATGCCGGAAGCCGATGAGATTGCCGATGTCCACATCAACCCGGCCGACTTGCGGATTGATACTTTCCGGGCCTCAGGCGCTGGTGGTCAGCATATCAACAAAACAGATTCAGCTGTACGCATCACCCACCTGCCGACGGGCATTGTGGTGGAATGTCAGGATGATCGCAGCCAGCATAAAAATAAAGCACAGGCGATGAAAGTACTGGCGGCACGTATTCGAGATGTTCAGTTGCGCGAGCAGCAAAGCAAAGAAGCTGCGACGCGCAAATCGCTGGTAGGCTCGGGGGATCGCAGTGAGCGAATTCGTACCTATAATTTC
>JBIKUP010000142.1:0-4928 GCA_044347535.1 Burkholderiaceae bacterium | reverse complement strand
TCAAATAATGCCGTGCGTAGCGACTATCTAACCGGAACAAGGGAAGCATCATAAACAAGTCTGCTGTATGAAAATCCTGATCCCAAGCAGGCTCGCTACATACCCAAGCGCCACTCCGCAAATACCCCTTGATAAGTGGCGGCACCTGCAGGACCTCATGGGTTGGATCGTCGTGTAACTCGTATTTCAATTTTGGCGATACGCGATATTCGTCTGGACAAAAATTTTCTTTGGCCAGCCTTCGATACAGCGCATTAACTGAGTTGCCACCGTCAGCCAAGCTAATGCTTGCACAACCAATCAGGAATTGGGCTCGTTCTCGCTGCATGCACGAAGCAAGCCCAGACCACAGCATCATAATGACGCCGCCATGCCGGTAGTCTGGATGTATACAGGCACGCCCTGCCTCTATAATCGAGTCCCGAATGGGGGATAACTTCCCCAGATCAAATTCTTTTTCGGAATAGAAGGTTTTCGTCTTCTTCAAGCCATGCCGTGTGAGCACTCGGTAAGTGCCAACGACCTCACCCGTTCGGGTGTCGCGTACGATGAGGTGGTCACAGAATTCATCGAATTCATCACACTCCAACCCATCGGAATTCTGTAGAGATTGCAGGCCAGTAGCCTCAACGAAGACTTTATACCGTAATCGCTGCACTTCTCTGATGTGCTCTTGGGTATTGGCAATACTCAGGCTGAGCTTCGGAAAGTTTGCTTTTCCATCTGAACTGACCGTGATCAAGCGCATAAACACTCCTCCTCGTCATAGGGGTGGAATGTATCTGCGACAATTTTCAATTCAGTGACTTAGCAGTGACAATCGTGTGACCTGTGCTGTTTTTTCTAGCCTCTGCTTCTGCTTCGCCTAAGGCATGCTCTACCCGACCAACCGCCGCTGCGCATCGTTTTGTCATATTTGTGTCATCAAAATAAATGATTTATATTATTTTCCCGCCCGAAATCTGATGGCTGACTGTCTTGAAGGAGATGCGAGATGATCAACACCACCACCCCCACCGCCGTCGCAGAAGAAAGCCAGGTCGCTGACAAGCCTGCAACGAAGAAATCACCCGCTACCAAGCCTAGAGCTGCAAAAAAGTCACCGGCCGCCAAAAAGAAAGCCGTCGCCAAAAAAGTAGTACGCAAGTCTGCACAAGCTAAGAAGTCAAAAACAGCCGCATCCAAAGCTACTGAGAAAACCAAGCCGGCAAAAGACACGAAGCAGCCAAAGCTACCGAAGCAAACTAAGCAGAAAGTCAGTAAGCCAAAAACCAGCAAAACTGATAAGCCCAAAAAGCCGAAACTGGTGCGCGATAGCTTCACTATGCCAGCGCAAGAATACGCCGTACTAGGTCAGGTGAAAAAAACCTGCCATGCTGGCGGTATGGCCATCAAGAAGAGTGAGTTACTCCGTATCGGCATTGCGCAACTAGCCGCGATGGACATGAAGAAACTCAAGGCTGCGCAAGCCGCGCTCACCCCGCTTCGGGCTGGCCGCCCCAAGAAGCACAAATAATTCCCACTAATAGCGCACAATGCTCAAGCTTAAGCAAAGCACGACCCCAACTAGTTTTGACGACATCCTTCAGCAGCGACTTTCACGCCGAGGTTTACTGAAGGGCTCACTGGCAGCAGCCAGTGCCAGCTACCTCGGCGTCGGCAGCCTCGCAGCATCCGGCTCAAGTGATGTACACGCAGCGGCGCCTAAACTTCGTCTGAATTTCAAGGCAGTTACCAAAGGTCTGGATGACTTGGTGCGCCTACCTGCGGGGTACTCGTACAAGATGTTGCTTGCCACGGGCGACCCGATTGCAGCGGGTATTCCTGACTACACTAACATCGGCGCGGATGAGGCGGGCAGTTTCGCTCGCCGCGCCGGTGACCATAACGACGGCATGCATTTCTTTGGCATGAATGCCAAAGGCCGATGGGATGCAAAGGTTTCGGATCGCGGTCTACTGTGCGTAAACCATGAGGCCATTACCAGTGCCTTTCTGCATCCCAATGGGCAAACCATTGTCGATGGTAAGCGTACGGTCGATAGCGAAGTGCTGAAGGAAATGTTGGCCCACGGCGTGAGCGTCGTTGAAGTTCGCCGCAAAGCGGGTACCTATGAAGTGCAAACGGATTCACCGCGTAATCGCCGCATCACCACCATGACCGAGATAGAAATCAGTGGCCCGGCTGCCGGTAGCCCGCTGATGATCACGCGTTACTCGCCCACTGGCAAACGTACACGCGGCACTCTGGGCAACTGTGCCAATGGGCATACCCCTTGGGGAACCTATCTCACCTGTGAAGAAAACTGGGCTGGCTATTTCCGGCGCCCTACAGCAGATGACGCGAAGCGTAGCGCGCAGCAACTCACCGCATTGAAGCGCTACAACCTTACCGGCAACGGGCGTGAGCTATGGGCTACCGCCGGCCCTGATGGTAACGATCAACGCTTTAGTCGCTGGGATGCCTCGGTGACCGGTACTTCTGCCGATGGTAGTGATGATTTCCGGCATGCGCCGAACACCTTCGGTTGGGTGGTAGAGATTGATCCGTTCAATCCAGACGTCGCACCCAAAAAACGTACGGCACTTGGACGCTTCGCGCATGAGGGTGCCTGGCCGGGCCCGGTGCGCCCTGGTCAGCCTTTGGTTTGGTACATGGGCTGTGATGCGCGGGGTGAGTACATTTATAAATTTGTTTCTGCCAAAGCTTGGGATCCCGCAGACGCTGGCAAAGGTATCTCGGCCGGTGACAAATACCTTGATGACGGCCGACTGTATGCCGCACGCTTTAATGCCGACGGTAGTGGCGATTGGCTTGAGCTGAGTCTGGGGCAAAACAATATCGATAGCAAAAGCGCTGTCTATCCTTTTGCGGATCAAGCAGATGTCTTGGTTCATGCCCGACTGGCCGCTGATGCGGCCGGCGCCACCAAGATGGACCGACCCGAATGGGGCGCAGTGAATCCGCGGAATGGCGAGGTTTACATGACCCTCACCTACAACCCTTCGCGTGACTTCAACAAGCTGGATGCCGCTAATCCTCGCTTCTACACTGACTCCAAAGCCGGCAAACAAGGCCGAGGCAACGTCAACGGCCACATCATCCGCTGGGCAGAGCACGAGAGTCAGCAAGGTGCCACACGATTCAACTGGGACGTCTTCTTGTTCGCGGCACGCGAGAGTGCTGATCGTAACAACGTCAACCTCTCCGGTCTGGATGCCAGTAATGATTTTTCTTCGCCGGATGGGCTCTGGTTCTCGCAAAGCGGCTTGCTGTGGATAGAGACGGATGACAACGCCTACGCCGATACCAGTAACTGCATGCTACTGGCCGCAATACCGGGGGCGGTGGGCGATGGTAGTCAGCGCGACGTAGTCAGTCGAGACGGTGATCAGCAAAAAAATATTCGCACCCACGTCGGCGTTGAAGCCTCGCCGGATACGCTGCGTCGATTTTTGGTAGGCCCGGTTGATTGCGAGATCACAGGCTTGGCCGAATCACCGGATGGTAAGGCCTTGTTCGTCAATATTCAGCACCCTGGTGAGACCACCAATGGCAAGGGTTTTGATATCGCCAAGCCGAATACCTATCTCAGTCATTGGCCGGACGGTGGCAATGCGCGACCACGCTCTGCCACCATCGTGATCACGCGTGACGATGGCGGGCCGATTGGCGCCGATCTGGTCTGATGCGATTCTTGTCGGATGCAATGTCACACAATCGACATATAGCTGTCATGGTGATGAAGTAATTCTCCGTTAATGTGTGCTCACCGTGTATCGGAGAGCATGAATGAATCAGCGACAAGCTTTCACAGAATTAAAACAAAAAAAGAAGCTACCGAAGCACCCGCTTTACAAACCGGTTCCACTCCGATTCCGAACCATCTTCATTTCTGACATTCATCTCGGCACGAGTGGTTGCCAAGCCAAGCGCTTACTGGAATTCCTCAAAGCCACTGAATCCGACAAGCTCTATCTGGTCGGCGATATCGTCGACGGCTGGCAACTTAAACGTCGCTGGTACTGGCACCAGACCCACAATGATGTCGTTCAAGTGGTTCTGAAGAAGGCTAGAAAAGGAACTAAGGTCATCTTCGTGCCGGGCAACCACGACGAGTCAGTTCGGCAGTTCATCGGGCTAGACTTTGGTGGCATCAAGATTCGTGATGAATTAGTCCACAAGACCGCCGATGGCCGCAAGCTGCTGGTGTTACATGGTGATCGCTTCGATGGCGTGATCGCCTGCGCCAAGTGGCTGGCCTACGTGGGTGATTCGCTGTACACCATGATTCTGAAATTCAACCAGCACTACAACAATTGGCGGGCACGTGTCGGTCTGCCCTACTGGTCCTTATCGCAATACCTCAAGCTGAAAGTTAAAAACGCGGTCAGCTATATCACTTCGTTTGAACAGGCATTAGCTGACGAGGCGCGCAAGCAAGGTTTGGATGGCGTGATCTGCGGCCATATTCACAAGCCCGAGATTCGAGACATTGACGGCATCTTGTACTGCAATGATGGTGATTGGGTCGAGAGCTTGTCGGCGCTGGTGGAAGAGCCCAGCGGCGAACTACGACTAGTTGATTGGCATGAAATCATGCTGCGCTGGGAGCAAGCACAACTCAAGGAAGAGGAAGTACACGAGGATGAGCTATGCATGCAGCCCGCGTGACTAACTATCCCGAGCCCGTGAGTGGATTGAGTGGCGGGCTTGGTACTGAGTTGAATAGTGGACTGAACGGTGGGTTGAATGGTGGGCTGGATAGTGGCCTAAGCAGCGGTCTTGAGTTTGTATCGCCCTTTTCGCTCGATAGGCCCACTGCGGTAGATAGTCGCAAACGCATCCTCATGCTGTCGGTATCCGCAGGGAATGGTCACGTACGAGCCGCCGAAGCCTTGGTCGCGCATGCACGGGCCGACTTCCCT
>JBIKUP010000141.1:0-4932 GCA_044347535.1 Burkholderiaceae bacterium | reverse complement strand
TCGCTCTCATCCCAAGCGCGGTAACCCAGCGTCGCCAGAAACGCGCGGAAGGCTTTCATCTCTTGCTTCGGCACTTGCAGTCCCACCAAGACACGACCGACATCGCCACCCTGACTGCGGTAGTGGAACAGGCTGATATTCCAGTTGGGTGCCATGCTATCCAAAAAGCGCATCAAAGCACCGGGACGCTCGGGGAATTCAAAGCGGTACAAAATTTCGTTGCCAGCATGCGCGCTTTTGCCGCCAACCAGATGACGAATATGCAGCTTTGCTAATTCATCTTGTGTCAGGTCGATAGTTTTGAAGCCTTGTTTCTTGAACAGCTTGCTGATCTTCTCGGGCTCATCACGATCCGCCACTTGCAACCCGACGAACACATGCGCTTCTTTGTCATCGCTGATACGGTAATTGAATTCCGTGACAGCACGCGCGCCGACTAGCTGACAAAAGCGCTTGAAGCTGCCACGCTCTTCGGGAATCGTCACGGCAAATACCGCTTCATGTGCCTCACCCACCTCGGCACGTTCGGCAACGAAGCGCAGTCGATCAAAGTTCATGTTGGCACCGCAGGCAATTGCCACTAGCGTCTGATCACGCACCGGCTGACGTGCTTTAGCCGCGCGCGCGATATAAGCCTTGGCACCCGCCACCGCCAGCGCTCCGGCAGGTTCAAGAATGCTGCGCGTATCCGTAAAAACATCTTTAATCGCCGTGCAGACATCATCCGTGTCGACCAGCAAAACCTCATCGACCACCTGCTTTGCAAGCCGGAAGGTTTCTTCGCCGACTTGCTTGACTGCGGTGCCATCCGAAAACAAGCCGACATCACTCAACACCACTCGTCGACCCGCTTTGAGCGAGCGCGCCATCGCATCAGAATCCGTGGTCTGCACACCAATCACTTTAATGTCCGGTCGCACCGCTTTAATGTAAGCGCCAATGCCACCGATCAGACCGCCGCCGCCAATCGCAACAAACACCGCATGAATCGGGCCAGCATGCTGCCGCAGAATTTCCATAGCAATCGTGCCTTGACCCGCGATCACTTCGGGATCATCAAACGGATGCACAAAGGTCAGTTTTTCTTTTTTCTCCAGATACAGCGCATGCTGGTAGGCATCTGAATACGACTCACCCGACAACACCACTTCGCCACCGCGCGCACGCACCGCTTCAATCTTCAGCGCTGGTGTCGTAGTGGGCATCACGATCACGGCGCGGCATCCCAGCGTTTTGGCTGACAGCGCGACGCCTTGCGCGTGATTACCCGCCGAGGCGCAAATCACGCCTCGCCGGAGTTGTGCCGGTGTCAACTGCGCCATCTTGTTGTACGCTCCGCGCAACTTGAAGCTGAACACGCTTTGCATATCTTCGCGTTTCAGGTAGATACGATTACCGGTGCGGTCAGAGAGCGTGGGCGCGAGCTCGAGCGGTGTTTCAACCGCAAGGTCATAAACGCGCGATGTGAGAATCTTCTTCAGATAGCTGGTCGTCATAGCTACCGATTATAAAGGACGCCTTTTGCGCTTCTTACGCAGTTTTTACCTCTCATGCTGGAATCACAACTAAGCGCGCTGCTCGCGACGCTGGCATTGCCGGCGGTTGGGCTGCCTGCGCTGTTTATTGTCTGCGTGGTGTCGGCGACGCTTTTGCCGATGGGTTCAGAGCCAGCGCTATTCGCGCTTGTGAAAGCCAACCCAGAGTTATTCTGGGTCGCGTTAGCAGTCGCCACCGTCGGCAATACGCTCGGTGGCGTCATCAATTACGTCATGGGGATCGGTGCCAAGCGCGCCTTCACGCGCGAGCGCGAAACCCGCTGGTTTGCCTGGTTGCAGCGATTCGGCCCCAAGACCTTGCTGCTATCTTGGTTGCCTATCATCGGTGACCCACTGTGCGCGCTGGCTGGTTGGCTGGCAATGCCGTTCTGGCCCTGTGTGCTGTGGATGGCTATCGGCAAATTGCTGCGCTATGCCACCATCACCACCGCTCTGCTGTGGGTGCCGGATAGCTTCTGGCAGGCAATCCTGCTCAAGGTGTAATTGCCCGGAATTCCTCAGCAAAACAAAGGTCGAAACGGCCTTTTTGTGCAGCGCGCTAGGCTAGAATAGCAACTTTGCATCATTCGCCCGCTACCGCACCATGAACGCTCCCGCGCAATTCCAAGCCGTACTGGCTGACTCGGTTCAAGAGACTGAACAGGCGCGTTTACGTGAGATCCCCTACAACTACACCTCATTCTCTGATCGCGAGATTGTGATCCGACTGCTGGGGGATACGGCCTGGGACCTGATCACACAGCTACGCAGCCTGCGCCAGACCGGGCGTTCTGCACGCATGTTGTACGAGGTACTGGGCGACATCTGGGTGGTACAGCGCAACCCCTACCTGCAAGACGATTTGCTCGACAACCCTTCGCGCCGCGAGGCACTGATCGATGCGCTGTATCACCGACTGAATGAGGTTGATCGGCGTCGCACGGTGGCGGAGGACGACCACACCATCGAGCCGGAAATCAAACAACGCAAGCAACATGTGGCAACGCTGGTCGAACTGGCGCGGCAAGCGGTGAAAGATTTCGCTGCCGATTTCGACCGCATGCGTGAGCTGCGTCGACGCGCCCGCCGCGTGCTCGGTCGTTACACCGCAGCTGACAACATAAAATTTGATGGCATGTCGCGCGTATCGCATGTCACCGATGCCACCGACTGGCGCGTCGAGTATCCGTTTGTAGTGCTGACACCCGATGCTGAAGCAGAAATGGCTGGGCTAGTGAAAGCTTGCATCGAGCTCGGCTTGACTATCATTCCTAGAGGCGGTGGTACCGGTTACACCGGCGGCGCAATTCCGTTGACGCCAATGTCGGCCGTCATCAACACCGAAAAACTCGAAGATCTGGGCGAAGTCGAAATGACGCGTTTGCCCGGCGTAGATCGCGAGTACGCCACGATTGTCAGCGGTGCCGGCGTAGTCACACGTCGTGTTGCTGATGCCGCTGAGCGCGCCGGCCTTGTTTTCGCAGTCGACCCGACATCGGCCGATGCTTCCTGCATTGGTGGCAATATCGCCATGAACGCTGGCGGTAAAAAAGCGGTGTTGTGGGGCACAGCGATCGACAACCTCGCCAGTTGGCGCATGGTAGACCCGAACGGTGATTGGCTCGAGGTCACGCGCCTGGATCACAACCTCGGCAAAATTCATGACGCGCCGCTCGTGCGCTTCAAGCTCGAATGGACACATCCCGCAGAGCGTGGCCGCACGCAGCAAGCATTTCGAACCGAGGTACTCGAGATCGAAGGCCAGCGTTTTCGCAAGCAAGGTTTGGGTAAAGATGTCACCGACAAATTCCTCGCTGGTTTACCTGGTGTGCAAAAGGAAGGCACCGATGGCCTGATCACCTCGGCGCGTTGGATTCTGCACCGCATGCCAAACTACACGCGTACGGTTTGTCTCGAGTTTTTCGGTCAGGCGCGCGAGGCAATACCCTCCATTGTCGAGATCAAAGATTTTTTCAGCGCTGAGACCAGCAAGGGCGGTGCCGTACTTGCGGGCCTGGAGCATCTTGACGAGCGCTATTTGCGCGCGGTGGGCTACGCAACTAAATCCAAGCGCGGCGTGCTACCGAAAATGGTGATCATCGGCGATATCGTCGGCGATGATGAGGATGCAGTCGCGCGCGCGACATCCGAAGTAATCCGCCTCGCCAATACGCGCGTCGGTGAAGGCTTTGTCGCGGTAAGTCCCGAGGCGCGCAAAAAATTCTGGGTTGATCGTGCGCGTACGGCAGCGATTGCGCGCCACACCAACGCCTTCAAAATTAATGAAGATGTCGTGATACCGCTCGATCGCATGGGCGAGTACACCGATGGTATCGAGCGCATCAACATCGAACTCTCCATCGCCAACAAGTTAAAGCTGCTCGGCGAGTTACAGACGTTTTTCACCAAAGGTCAGCTACCGCTCGGTAAGCATGACGATGCCGAAGGTATCGAGATACCACCCGCCGAGCTGCTGGAAGATCGGGTTGGCGAAGCCATCGATTTACTGTCGCGGGTACAGATGCGCTGGTCATGGTTGCTGAGCAGTCTCGACCAGCCACTGAAAGATGTGCAAGCCGCTTGGAACGAGTTTGGTCTGGAGGCCTTGCTACCAGTGATCGATGCACGTATTGCAGCGAACCCAAGTGCAACCGTATTCGATGTCGTACAAGACCGTAGCGTACGCGTGTCGTGGAAACAAGAGCTGCGCGCGCCGCTGCGCCAAATCTTCGGTGGTGCTGCATTCAAGCCCATTCTTGACGAGTGCAGTGCGATCCACCAGCGTGTACTACGTGGTCGTGTATTCGTTGCGCTGCACATGCACGCCGGTGACGGCAATGTACACACGAATTTGCCAGTCAACTCGGATGATTACCAGATGCTTAAAGATGCGCATGCCGCGGTCGAGCGCATTATGGCACTGGCACGTTCGCTCGATGGTGTAATTTCGGGCGAACATGGCATCGGCATTACCAAGCTTGAATTTCTCACGGATGATGAGATCGCCGAGTTCCGCGATTACAAAAAGCGGATTGATCCCGAGGGGCGCTTCAACAAAGGCAAGCTGCTTGAAGACGCAGATCTGCGCAATGCCTATACGCCCTCCTTTGGTTTGATGGGCCATGAGTCACTGATTTTGCAGCAGAGCGATCTCGGCGCCATAGCCAATAGCGTCAAAGACTGCCTGCGTTGTGGCAAGTGCAAGCCCGTGTGCGCTACCCATGTGCCGCGCGCCAATTTGCTGTATTCGCCGCGCAATAAAATTCTCGCTACGTCGCTACTGGTCGAGGCTTTTTTATACGAAGAGCAAACCCGGCGCGGCATATCGATCCGGCACTGGGAAGAATTTGAAGACGTGGGTGACCATTGCACCGTATGTCACAAATGTGCCAATCCC
>JBIKUP010000139.1:0-4951 GCA_044347535.1 Burkholderiaceae bacterium | reverse complement strand
CTGAGCGGTGACCCCTCAGTACAAAAAATAAGAAGTGCAGTTCCCGCGTTACTCAGTAACGCAATAGCCGTAGCATGATTTGAAAGTCGCTTGCCGAACGGGATAGACACACATCGCCTATCGCGTTATCAGCGATGACATCGCTCATCGCGGTATTGAAAAAAAATGCCCGGAAATTTCCGGGCATTTTTATTGCGGTAGAAGAGGCTTCAGAAATTACATCCGCTCGAAAACGGCAGCGATACCTTGACCACCACCGATGCACATGGTTACCAAGCCATATCGTTTCTGTGTGCGTGCCAACTCGTAGAGGCACTTGATGGTGATAATCGCACCGGTTGCACCCAGCGGATGACCAAGTGCAATTGCGCCGCCATTGGGGTTGGTGCGGGCCGGATCTAAATCAAGGCCACGGCAAACACCGATCGATTGCGCAGCGAATGCCTCATTCGACTCGATGACATCCATCTGATCCAACTTCAGACCAGCACGCTGCATCGCGATTTTTACTGCAGGGATTGGCCCGGTACCCATCAGCGAGGGCTCGACACCGGCCACGGCATAGGACACCAATCGTGCGAGTGGCGTGCGACCTGCACGACTTGCTGCTCCCGCTTCCATCAATACGCAGGCGGCGGCGCCGTCATTCAGGCCAGAGGCATTGCCCGGTGTGACGGTGCCGTTCTCTTTTTGAAATGCAGGTTTGAGCGTTGCCAATGACTCGAGCGTGGTGCCGGCTTTCGGGTGCTCATCGATATCAAACATTACCGTGCCCTTACGGCTCTTGATTTCGACCGGCACGATCTGCGACTTGAAGTAACCACCTTCGATAGCGGCCACAGCCTTGCGCTGGCTGTCGACGGCAAATGCGTCTTGCTCCTCGCGCGAGATACCGTAAAGCTTGGCGACATTTTCTGCGGTCACCCCCATATGGCCCGCACCGAATGGGTCATGCAAGGCGCCGAGCAGCACATCAACCAGAGACGCGTCACCCATGCGCGCACCGAAGCGCGCCAGTGGCGCGTTATAAGGCGCCCGGCTCATGGTCTCGACGCCACCGCCGACTGCCACATCTGCATCACCGAGTTGGATCGCGTTGGCGGCACTGATAATCGCCTGCAGACCAGAGCCGCACAGGCGGTTGAGCGTCAGTGCGGCGGATTCCTTGGGCATGCCTGCGTTAATTCCCGCCACGCGCGACACATAAAGATCGCGGGGCTCGCACTGAACCACGTTGCCTAGCACGATCTGCTGTGCGCTGGCGGCTTCAATGCCTGAGCGCTCTATGGCAGCCTTGACCGCAATAGTCGCCAGGTCATAGGCAGAAAAATCTTTCAGCGAGCCGCCGAAGGTGCCGACTGCAGTGCGTGCGGCGCCGACGATGACGACGTCTCTAGGGGAAGTCATTGAATCTCCTTGGATTAGATAAGCGGAAGGGTCGAAAGCTATTAAAGCGCAGATAACGCTATCTTAAACCATGGCAATGCGACTTCCCACGCCACGGCGACCTTCCGAGTCTTGTCCTTGTGTTGGATTACGGCGCTTTCGATTCCGCCGGACGTTTGGCCTGAGTTTCAGCCTGAACCAATTATCGGATTTTGCTACCCATGACGAGCTTTTTCATCAGAAGCGTGCCTGCGCGATGCGATAGCTATATCTCTTTGCGCAAGCTATTCATTTATCGAAAATTTATCGAAATCTATCCGAGGTAACCATGACTACGCCAACCAGCGCACTACGTGACTCAGCAAACGGCCCTCATATCGATCAGGCTGCGGACCTTAGCAGCACAAAAACAGCTACCGAAAACAAAAGTACATCAGCGACGACTACAAAACCCGCAGTGGTTCAAGTAAACGATGATGTTTTTAAAAATTTTCTAAAGAATGATTGGATGCGCAACTTTAAACCGGATTTGCCAGCCGCGCCCCCAGCTACAACCGCAGACACAACTACAACCGCAGACACAACTACAACCCCAACGACGACCACAGCCACAGTAGCGTACATAACCACCCAACAACCCTCCTCGCAACCAGTCGTAGAAAAGATCGATCGTGTAGATACAAATACAGCAGTATTGCCGTCTATTAAGCGTCAGGAAATCTTGGCCAGGCCAACGCCCTCATACGATATGTATACGGTGGTAGGTCGCCCGAGTGAAAGAGGGGAAATCGATATTACGGTTTGTATCGGCAAGTTGCCAACCGAACTTCCAGCAGACGAGAAATGTCTCCCGGAGGTTTTTGATGTCATGAATCGATTCACGGTTCAAAAACCTTATCCTTGTGATCTCTCGCGAATACTCGATGTTGGAGATGCCATAATTTTCAGGCCAAATCACAATGTCACCCATTCTGTACGTCAAGTCAGATTGCTCGAGACCTTGATCGAATGTCTCGCCACCCATGGCAGTCAGACTTCGAAAAATAACTTGGAAGTGCTTAGTTCATCAGAAAGGTTCCTGTTGAAGTTGGGTGTTTTTTGTCTACGTGTAGGAAGAGTCGACGAAACTAATACGCATACAAAGTACTCTGATACCAACGGCTGGAAAAAACGTTCGGCACAGATATTCCAGTTATACGCTTCACAATTACCTGCTGAAGTTGCTCCGCGTGATCAAATTGCTTGGGTGTCTTCCTTGATATCGGTGGTTTGCAATCCGGAGGAATATCTTCCGAAGACAATTACCGAAAATGACAAATCAAATTTCTGTGTACAGTTGCTGGCTTGTGTGCACGAGCTGGATCTTTATCGCTGCTACACCAAAAATGACATGAATAAACCGATTGAACGGGTCAAAACATTCCTGTTCATACAAACAGAAGATTTCGACAAAGCGAATGCTTTCCAGCCGCGTCTAGAGAAGTACGCACTAGATCTACTGGAAGCAACAGGCAGCTCTATTCAATATAAGGGAATAAACTACCGACGGGCTGAGTTCGGAGCAAATAGCCTCGATGCAAAATACTGCTGGCAGACTACCGGTAGGGTTGAGAAGCCAAGTTGGTAGACTCATTAGGTAGATGCAGTAGGTAGGTTCAGTAGGTAGGTTCAGTAGGTAGATTCAGTTGGTCTACCCGGCCGGTTGGTAAGGCGGCCGGTGATGAAAGCCTGACTAAACCTGATTCAAGCCCGCCCCTTCTTGCGCGGGCTTTTTTTTAGCCAAAGTCGTACATCACATTAATTCGTGCGACGTATTTTGATACCTCGCCAAACACACGGCTGCCCTCGTGCAGCACACTGCGTGGTCCGAAGCCATGACGAAAGAAAAGTGCCGAACCTTTTTTTGGCATGACATCCACGTGACCGCGATCGGGTCTGAATAAGCGGGTGCTACCACCTTGTACACCATCCTCCGGACCATTCAGGTACAGCAGCATGGAGAAACAGGAACGCAGACCGGCCCATTCTTGCATCTGTTGGCGGTCAGGCGTCAGCCCATAACCTGGCCAGTCGCCATCGGTATGCGGGTTGAATACATCTTCGGCGTCATAGCGATACATATTGATCCGCCGCGATAGTGCGGGATACAGCTGCGCGCCATCCATGTCATGCGGAAGAAGGTGCGCGATACGGTCAAATATCGGTGCCAGTGTTTGCTCATCCGCGACCCAGTGCACCGCTTTGTTCATGCGCATACCGGGCGGGGTCTGGATACCCGGTGCTTCATCCCGGTAACCGAAACGCTCGCTGGCCTCGACGATGGCATCGGCTTCCTCTGCGGTGATGACATCACTGAGTAGGAACGCGATCAGACCACCAAGCTCGATATCGGTACGCTGAGGCGTCAGGCCATGATCGCGTGGGAGTACAAGCCTTGGCGTCGGTTCACGAAACGCAAAAATCGGTGTCATGGGTACCACGCCGCCCATCGGTAGCGAGCCGGGCATATGCGCTACGGCGAAGTGATCAGGCCACGCAAGGTTGGCGGAAGCGGTGGGGGCAATGTCGGTCATGATGCGGTTGTGCGGGCTGCGTGTGTAATTGAAGCCCTCATTGTACGATCCAGTCGTTTGCGTTGCCGCCGGACTGACCTATGCCCGAAGGGTAAGTACGCGGCTTTAGCGCTTGATATCTGCCAAAATCCCGGTTTTTGGTACGACTTAAAAGTTCTATGTATATCCCTGAAAAAAAATTCATCGATAGCGCTCGCCTATCCATCGAATACCTCGAGTGGCAGCCCGATGCTGCGCGGTCGGTGGTGCTGGTGCATGGTTGGCCCGATGCGGCCCGCACATGGAGCCCGGTGGCGCAGTTGCTCTCCAATGCTGGCTTTCGAGTGCTGGCGCCTTCGTTAAGAGGCTATGGGGGAACACGCTTTAGGGATGCTTCCACACCGCGCAGCGGTGAATTGGTCGCGCTTGGTCGTGATCTGATTGATTTCGTCGAGGCCCTCGATCTGCAAAGCCCGATGTTAGTAGGCCATGATTGGGGGGCGCGCGCGGTGGCGAATGCCGCTGGCTTGGAACCTGGCTTGGCGTCACATCTGGCGATGCTGTCGGTGGGTTATGGCACCAATGACCCGACGCAAGCCTTGCCGTTTGAACAGGCTCGTTCCTATTGGTATCACTGGTTCATGGCGACACCCTTGGGCGAGAAAACCGTTCGCGCTGATCCGCGCGGCTTCGCGCGCATCATGTGGGACACCTGGTCGCCACCGGGTTGGTTCGATCAGGCTGAATTCGATGCGACAGCGGCTGCCTTCGATAACCCGGATTGGATCGATGTGACGCTGCATTCTTATCGACATCGCTGGGGTCATGCCGAGGGTGATCCATTTTATGCAGCTGACATCGCCAAGTTAAATCCCTTGCCCGTGCTGTCAACGCCCATGCTGGTGATTCACGGTGCGGCAGATGCGGTGAATCCGGTAGCGACATCAGAAGGTAAAGAGGCTTTCTTCTCTGGTCGCTACCAGCGCGTGGTCCTTGAGGGGGTGGGGCATTTC
>JBIKUP010000368.1:0-4972 GCA_044347535.1 Burkholderiaceae bacterium | reverse complement strand
CGGACGTTGAAACAACGACGCCGTCTTTTACAACAAATTTATACTTTTCGGGACGACTGCCGCTGCTGTCGTCATCGGAATCGTCATCGGTGTCGTCATCGGAATCGTCATCGGAATCGTCATCGGAATCGTCATCGGTGTCGTCATCGGTGTCGTCATCGGTGTCGTCGTCCGAATCGTCATCGGTGTCGTCATCGGTGTCGTCATCGGAATCGTCGTCGGTGTCGTCATCGGTGTCGTCATCGGAATCGTCGTCGGAATCGTCGTCGGAATCGTCGTCGGAATCGTCGTCGGAATCGTCGTCGGAATCGTCGTCGGAATCGTCGTCGGAATCGTCGTCGGAATCGTCGTCGGAATCGTCGTCGGAATCGTCGTCGCTGTCGTCATCAGAATCATCATCGTCATCATCGTCTGACTGTGCTGAGACTTTGTACTTATCATCATCTTCGTCTTTGACCCTGGACATCGGGAATCCAATCTCAGCCCCAGATTCAAGCAAAGCTTCGATCTGCTCTGACAAAACACTTTCTTCTAATTTGGCCACGGTAGTACCCCAAAAAGACTAGGACAACAGTTAGTAAATTTCTTAATTATCCTACTGCAAGTGGTGCTTTAAAACAAGCTTGAAACCCGGGTTATTCGCATATTCAAACTAAAGAACACAAGACGATTACTATTAGTAATCCAGGTATTTGCTGAGGTGACAAGTACCTCAGCCAAGACGGTCAGGTACCGGAGTGCAGAAGGCGACGAGGACTCTCGACGATCGCGCACTAAAGAAAATTCAAATCGATCCGATTTATCGAATAAGAAGAAGGCTGGAAAAACCACTGACGCCGATGGCGGGCACTACTCCGGTTAATCAGCGCCAGCTATCTCTCCGCAAACCGCGAATCACTTCGGATAAAGATATGACCCGATCTACACAATCTCTGAGTGTCGCGAACAATGAAGGCGCGAGTGAACCGTTTTCACATGATCTGATCGGATCTGGTGCCTGGATATTGCCATTGATACTGGCAACCTTCTTGGTTTATTTGGAATTCAGGAAAAACAGCAGCCGGGGCAAATTTGCGCTTGGCTTGCTAATGGCGACTGGGCTGATGATTATCTTGTTGCCGCCGTTTGGCTCACTGATACTGATGCTGACGATGTTTGGGCTGATCGTGATGGTTTTAGAAAGCATGCACTAAAGCCCAGAGGGATCAGCGCATAATTCGGCGGCAGGCGTAGTCGATCAAGCTATCTTCCACCCCGCCCGGTTGGGCTGGCACCCACTCCGGATTCGCCACCATACCCGAGCTGATTACGGCACCACCTTCATTCAGGTCTGGGTACAGTGAGACCCACATCACGCGAGACTGCCGAAAGCGACAATCAAATTCGACTTGGGTACGGACCGACAACGCGCCCCGCTCATTTCTCTGCGCAAGATTTTGTAACTGCCACACGTACACCAGGTAACCCTTGCGGGTCATTCCGTCCGTATCTAAAAGATAATCATTACCCTGCGAATCGGACGTCACCAGCATAGGGGTCGCGGCCTGAAGATACCCCGCTCCAGCGCTGCAAATAATCAAAGCTGCAGCAAGTTGCTTCAATATTTTGCGGATAGAGAGACCGCGACCAATCACTTGAGTGGCAGCGATAGCTGCACCATCAGTCCGGCAAATCCGAGCATATTGGCTTGCACTTCGAATCCATCGCCCAGATCCCAGCCCAGCGCAGGCACGATACCCGGGGAAAACCCGCTGTGGTTGAACGGCACCTTGTTCTCGTATTTGCCCGTGTAGCCGTAGAGCAGCCCAGCGGTTAGCTTGGCATAGAGTTGTGGATTACCACCTAAGCCGCGGTACACAGCACCCCAAGGGTAGTAGTACAGCGAGGGCTGGCCAAAGGAGTTGGTAAAGAAAGCGGCACCGGCCACGAGTCCGTTCTCACGCTCTCGTTCAATACCAACCAGCCAAACATGCTGATGTTCAGAGCTCGGGCTGAAATGGAGAGTGTAAGGCGAAAAAATCAGCGCATTTCGATCACCCTTTTCGCGGCTTAGTGAAAATCCATCGGTCCAAGAATCTGCGGCCATAGAAAAAGACGGGGTCAGTAGCGTCAAAAGCAGCACCATGCGCGTCAATCGCCGAAAGAGACGGTCTATCATCATTGTCCGGAATAGTCGTTTGATTATTGTAAGAAAGGCCAATTTTCGCGCCGCACAGTACCACTTATAATCGAGGCCTTCAACTACGCTGATCGGCCTTGGCTGACGCGCGATATATCCGTGAAACACGTAGCTTTTTACCATAATCCCTAGCTGTGTCGCCAACCGCATCGTTCTCCAGACCGAAACAGGTTTTCCTGTTAACGCTTGCCATTAGCACAGTGCTAAAGCTCTGGCTGGCGGTAGCCTTTCCTTTTACCGGTGACGAAGCGTATTTTTACCAGTGGGGCAAGCATCCCGATTGGGGCGGATTTTACGATCACCCTCCGATGGTGGGTTGGTGGCTTTGGGGGCTTCAGCAAGTGTCGTCCCACCCGTTAGTGCTACGGCTGCCCGCTGTGTTGCTATGGATTGCCATCACCCTCGGCATGATGGACCTGTTCAGCAGACTGCTGCCCGAGCAGTCCGAGAGACGCTGGCTACTCGGTAGTCTGTTTCTGACATTGCCCTTTACCTGGGCTTTTAATCTGATCACGACGGATACGCCGCTGATCCTGTTTCTGTTTTTTTCTGGCTATGCCTTCGTGCGCGCTGAGCAAGAAAACAAATGGCGCTGGTATGCCGCAAGTGGTGTTCTGTTGGGGCTAGCGCTGCTGTCCAAATACTTTGCTGGGCTGCTTGCCATCACCTATGCGATTTATTTGTTACCCCGCCGAGGTGGTATCGCTCGAGTTTTGCTGGTGGCAGTCTGCGCACTACCCTTTATGTTGCTGAATCTGGCATGGAACGCTAGTCACTGCTGGAACAATATTCTGTTCAACCTACTCAACCGCAATCAAGACGCGCATTTTTCTTTTTTGCAGGTTGCGCAGTATTTTGTGATGCTGGCCTATCTCATCACACCATGGACAGCGATTTCTTTATGGCGAAGTGTGCGAGCAGGCAAAGTATCTGATCAGGAAGTAGGCGGTGAAAAGATCACGCGCACCGTCGCCGCGTTGTTTGTCGTGCCATTCAGCCTGTTTCTGCTGCTGTCGTTTTACAAAGAAATTGGTTTGCATTGGCTGCTTGCCTTTGTTCCGTTTGTTTTTTTGTTTGCGGCTGTTCACCTGCGCGATGAAACACTACAACGCCATAAGCGATGGGCGCTTTGGCTTGGGCTACCCCATCTCCTGTTGGTGCTTAGCCTAGCGCATCTACCAGTAGATGTTTTCAAGTCCCTTCGGATTCATGCCGATATCGTATTGAACCGCGAAGGTAAAGCGGTTGTGCTCGACTTAAAAAAAGATCTCCCCGCTGATTCAACGCTGATGACACCCTCATACAGCCAGTCATCTTTGCTGGCGTATCACGCACAGTCTTATTTACCCGTGTTCGGGTTTGGTAGCTTTCATGCAAGGTTTGATGACCCGATCACGGATTTCCGCGCGCTTGATGGAAAAAACATCCGTATCGCTAGCACCCGATTGATCGACGCAGCAGCATGGCAGGGATTTTTCGTGCACCTAACTGTGCAAGAGCGCATGATTGATGGCGCACGCTTCTGGGTGGCCGATGGTGAGGGCTTCCGTTTCGAGCCTTATCGCGCCCAAGTACTCAGTGAAATCGCGGCTCGCTTTTACAAAGTGCCGAGTTGGCTACCGCTGTACGGTTGCCGCTTCCTCGAGATGTACGATTTCATCTGAAGGAAAACTTCTTGTGTCCGAGGTAGCTGGTAAACACGGGCACCGCGACACCAACGGCATGCGCGATTTCTGGCACCCATTGCGTGACACCAGCGATAGGCAGTAAGTAGTACAGCGCCATGCTAATTGCCCAGGTCTGCAATACTGCGACGCCATTGACCATGACAAAGAACATAGCGCTGCGTTGAACTGATTGGCTGCTTTTCGTGAAGACGAAGCTACGAGCCAGAATAAAAGCGGTCACCATACCGGTGAGATACGCCAGTACCACCGCACTTGAAAAATCCAGCCAACGGTTATAAACAATGCGCGAGCCGAAATTAACTACAGCTGCCAGCCCACCCGTGAGTAAGAAGCCGAGAAACTGACAGTTCATGAAGCTGCGCATCATTGCGGCTCACCTCGCACTGCATCGCGTGCCATTTGGCGACCAAAGCCAATGCTCTCAGAGATGCCGCGATCTTCCGGATAGTAGTAGGAGGTATCTGCTACCCACAGCCCGCGCACGGGTAAAGCAACCGGCGGTAAGCGATCAAGATACCCCGGCTCACAGATCGGCTGCGCATGACGGTAGCGACTAGCGCGAATATCGATAAAGTCCTCATCCTGTAACGCCGGATTAATGGTTTGCAGATAGCGTTTCACCTTGTTAATGAACACTTCATCTGGTTCGGCATATTTAGGATGCTCACCAGGCATGTAAAACGGCACATACACAATGGCGTGATCAAGTGGGCGTAGGTTCGAGTACTCAACTAGCCCCGGTATATCCATCCCCGGATCATTCACATTCAGCCAGAAGTTTTCAGTCAGGCGCTGGCGCAGTTTGGCGATGACGCAAACCACGGCGATATTTCGCATGGCATTGAATTTCTGCGCTACATCCGCGGGCAGGTCGGGGATCAGTCGCGTCACAAAAGGCAGTGGCACCGTGCTGATCACCTTATCAAACGCGTCGGTACCCGAGTCCGTCTCAACACCGGTAACACAACCCTGCGTGATGCTGACACGACGCGCTGGCGAGCGTAGCCGGATTTCACCACCATGCTGTTCGATATCTGCTTTCATCGCATTCAGCAAGGTGCTGGACCCACCCTCGAGATAGCCAAGCTTCTCGCGGAACAGGTCA
>JBIKUP010000138.1:0-5002 GCA_044347535.1 Burkholderiaceae bacterium | reverse complement strand
AGAAACGCTTTCATATTCGCGAAGATTGCCGTCGGACGCTTGAACCAGAAGCCAATCAGCAAGTACGAGACCAAACCAACCGCTTCCCAACCAAAGAAGAGTTGCAGGAAGTTGTTGCTCATCACGAGCATCAGCATCGCGAAGGTGAACAAGGAGATATACGAGAAGAAGCGGTTATAGCCTTCGTCGTCGTGCATGTAACCAATGGTGTAGATATGCACCATCAGCGAAACGAAAGTAACCACGCACATCATCATGGCGGTCAGGCTGTCGATCAGAAATCCAATCTCGAACTTCAAATCACCCAGCGCCATCCAGGTGTATACCGTGGCGTTGTAATGTGCGCCCTCAATGACCAAGCTGAGCGTATGCGCCGAAATCAAAAAAGCCAGCAACACGCCAAGGATCGTCACGGTATGCGAGACGCCGCGGCCAATCAGATTGCCGAAGAAGCGTGTGCCAAACAGACCGGCGATCATGGACCCTGCCAGCGGCGCCAGCGGAACAGCAAGCAGGAGATCGGGATTTAGTTGTGCTGCCATGTGAACCTTGTCTGGTATGGGTCGGATCAGCCCTTGAGCCGATCAAGTTCTTCCACATTGATGGTGTTCAGGTTTCGGAACAACACCACCAAAATCGCTAAACCAATCGCAGATTCTGCTGCTGCGACAGTGAGAATGAAGAACACAAAAATCTGGCCGGCGGCATCACCTAAATAGTGCGAGAAGGCGATGAAATTCATGTTCACCGAGAGCAGCATCAGCTCGATCGCCATCAGCAGGATGATCACATTACGCCGGTTCAGGAAAATGCCGACCACCGATATAGCGAACAGAATCGCACCAAGGGTCAGGAAATGCGCGAGAGTCAGATTCATACTCGCCTCAAACTTTCTCGGACGCGGTGCCATCGGCCGCGCTTGCACGATTGGATTCCGATGGCATGCTCACGATACGTACGCGATCATTGCGCTGGGTTTTGACTGCCATGCCGGGATCAAAATACTTCCTGTCCTTACGGCGTCGCAGGGTCAAGGCCACTGCCGCCACCATCGCTGCCAGCAAGATGATGGAGGCAATCTCGAATGGGTACAGGTAGTGTGTGTAGATCAACTTGCCTAGGGCTTTGGTGTCGCCGATGTTGTTTGAAGCCGGCTCGGGTTGGCTGATGAAGGCATTGACGAGTACGGCTGCCATCTCCAGCGCGATAACGGCACCGATGGTCACGGCAAATGGCAAATTGCCCCAGATACCCGCGCGCAGTTTGGCCATATCGATATCCAGCATCATCACCACGAACAGAAACAGCACCATTACTGCACCGACATACACCAGCACCAAAACGATGGCGAGAAACTCTGCTTTGAGAAGCATCCAGATCGCCGACGCCGAGAAGAACGAAAGAATCAGGTAAAGCGCTGCATGGACCGGGTTACGGTCGGTCACGACGCGGAGTGCAGCGAAAACCAGTAGCGCCGCAAACGCGTAGAAGAGCAAGGTAGTGGCGTTCATCATTAGCTTAGCGATAGCGGGCGTCAGCGGCACGGTTGGCCGCGATCTCGGCCTCGTAGCGATCACCGATGGCCAGCAACATGTTCTTGGTGTAGTACAGATCGCCGCGCTTCTCGCCGTGGTACTCAAGAATATGGGTCTCGACGATCGAGTCGACCGGGCAGGATTCTTCGCAGAAGCCGCAGAAAATACACTTAGTCAGATCGATGTCGTAGCGCGTGGTGCGACGAGTACCATCATCGCGCTGCTCGGACTCGATGCTGATCGCCATCGCAGGACAGACTGCCTCGCACAGCTTGCACGCGATACACCGCTCTTCACCGTTCGGATAGCGGCGCAAAGCATGAAGACCACGAAAGCGTGGTGACATCGGCGTTTTTTCTTCCGGGAATTGCACCGTGATCTTGCGCGAGAACATATAGCGGCCGGTCAGCGCCAGCCCCTTGAACAACTCGCGCAGCATCAGGCTACCGAGGAAATCTTTGATCGCTTCCATCGTTATGCCTCGCTTACTTCCAAATATTCCAAGAGGTCTGCATCCAGACCGCGACAATCACGAGATACACAACCGTCAGCGGAATGAATATTTTCCAACCCAGTCGCATGATCTGGTCATAGCGATAGCGCGGGAAAGACGCGCGCACCCAGATGAAGATCGAAACAACCAGGAAGGTCTTGATACCGAGCCAGATCCAGCCCGGGATGAAATCCAGAATTGCCAGTGGCGCACCCCAGCCACCGAGGAACATCAGCGTGGCCAACATGGAAATCAGAATCATGTTGGCGTATTCAGCGAGGAAGAACATCGCGAATGACATACCGGAGTATTCAACCATGTGGCCGGCCACGATTTCTGATTCGCCCTCGACCACATCAAAAGGATGACGCGAGGTCTCGGCAATACCAGAGATGATGTAAACACCAAACATCGGCAATAACGGCAGCCAGTTCCAGGACAAGAAATTCAGCCCCAGGTTGGCGCCCATGCCCTTGAGCTGACCACCCACGATTTCCGACAGGTTCAAACTGCCCGAAACCATCAATACGATCACCAGCACGAAGCCCATCGCAATCTCGTAGGACACCATCTGTGCTGACGCACGCATCGCACCGAGGAAGGCATATTTCGAATTCGAGGCCCAACCAGCAACGATCACACCGTACACCTCAAGTGAGGTAATCGCCATCAGGAACAGCAGTCCTGCGTTGATGTTGGCGAGCGCTTTGTCTGGCCCAAACGGCACTACGGCCCATGCCGCTAGTGCTGGCATGATGGTCATCACTGGCGCCAATACGAATAAACCTTTATTCGCCTTGGCCGGAACAATGATCTCTTTCAGCAGCAGCTTTAGCGCATCTGCAATGGGTTGCAGCAGACCAGCTGGCCCGACACGATTGGGCCCGAGCCGCACATGCATCCAACCGATCATCTTACGTTCCCACAGCGTGAGATAAGCAACGCAACCCATCAGCGGCAGCACGATGGCAACGATCTTGATCAGGTTCCAGGCAATCGGCCACCATGGGCCGAGCATGCTCTCGCCGGCTGCAGTGAATTGGCTCAGCAAGTCCATCAGGCTTTCTCCACCGAGATGGCACCAAACATTGACCCCAGCTTCGATGTGTCATGGTGACCCGCTGCGATACGAACCACATTCGCCGGCTGGCTGGTATCAATAGCGCAAGGCAGTAACGCACTGCTACTGCCCTGCTTTACGCGCACATTCGCCCCTTCAGTGACGCCGAGCTTCTGCGCCAAACTCGAAGACAGCACGGCACGTGGTGGCAGTGCATCGCCCGTCTGCTGCAAGGATGCAGCACGGCGTACGATGCCATCGGTGAAGTACAGCGGCACATCAGCGGCGCGCTCGAGCTCAGTACTGCCAGCGTTGAGCGTTGGCAGCGGCAAATCGCTGCGATTATTCAGCCGTGCTGAAACATCCAGACTTTCGGTCGCGACCGCACCAAGTAACTCGGTACGAATCTCTTCCGAGCTTTCGTAATTGAAGCCATCGATTGCGAGCAAATTGCCCAGCACACGAAGCACCTTCCACCCGGGGCGCGTTTCTGCCAATGGGCGCGTGCTGCCATTAAAGCCCTGAACACGGCCCTCGGCATTAATGAAGGTGCCCGATGTTTCGGAGTAAGGCGACACGGGTAACAGTACGTCTGCGTACTCAGTGCCGTGCTTGTACGGCGACATCAGCACCACCATGTCAGCCTGATCGAGCGCGGCACGCGCTTGCTGCGGATTAGCGCAATCAAGTTCCGGCTCAGCGTGCAGTACCAGATACGCTTTCTTTGGCTTATCGAAGAAATTTTGCGCGACAGTACGATCTGCCGGTGTCGCGTTCGCGATATAGCCACCCACCGTATTTGCGGCTTCGGTCAGATAACCAAACTTGGCATCGGTCTGCTGTGCAATCCACTGCGCAACCGCATGCAACTGCGCTGTCTGCGGGTGATGCGCGGCCGCATTACCCAACAGCACTGCACGTGGCTCGCCCGACAGCAAACTATTTGCGATCGCTACCGCAGTGGCTGATGGCGTGAGCTTGGCGAACTCTGCAGGTGCAGCAATCTTTTTCGCCTGTGCGACAGCCAGTGCCACTTCAGACAACTGAGTCAACCAGTCAGACGGTGCAGCGATCAGCTGATTCGCGACAGCCATCAACGGTATGCCCTCGTTCGCATTCAGCAAGGACAGCTTCGCACCGCCACGCTGCACAGCAGCGCGTAATCGTGCGGTGAGCAGTGGATGGTCTTTACGAAGATGTGAGCCGATCACGAAGATGCGCCGTAGCTGGCCCACTTCTGCGATGGGCATACCCAGCCAAGGCACAAAGGTTGTATCGGAAATCGCTGCGCTCTGGCGCAAACGGAAATCAATATGATCAGAGCCGAGCCCACGAGTGAGTTTGGCAAGCAGCGTGAGCTCTTCCAGGGTGGAATACGGCGCCGCCAGCGAAGCAATAGCGTCCGCACCATGCTGATCACGAATACCGCGCAAGCCTTGCGCGACGTATTCGAGCGCAGTCTGCCAGTCGACTGATTTCCACTCACCACCTTGCTTGATCATGGGCGTGGTGAGACGCTCATCACTATTCAAACCCTCGTAGGCGAAGCGATCGCGATCGGACAGCCAGCACTCGTTCACTGCCTCGTTTTCCAACGGCAGTACACGCATGACCTTGTTGCCCTTGACCTGCACAATCAGGTTCGAACCAAGACTATCGTGCGGGCTAACCGACTTACGTCTCGACAGCTCCCAGGTACGCGCGCTGTAACGGAAAGGTTTAGACGTCAACGCACCCACCGGGCACAAATCGATCATGTTGCCGGATAACTCGGAGCTGACTGCACCATTCACAAAACTACTGATCTCGGAATGCTCGCCACGACCGATCATGCCGAATTCCATCACGCCAGCCACTTCCTGCCCAAAGCGTACGCAACGGGTGCAGTGGATGCAGCGACTCATTTCTTTCATG
>JBIKUP010000137.1:0-5008 GCA_044347535.1 Burkholderiaceae bacterium | reverse complement strand
GCTGCAGGGTGTCTGGCGGCGCGGTGTTTTCGAGTTTGCGCTCGATCAGGCGCACGGCGTCGTATCCGAAATAACCAGCCAGACCACCGCAAAAGCGCGGCATGCCGGGACTGAGGGCGACCTTGTAACGCGACTGAAACTCGGCGATGAAATCGAGCGGGTTTTGCTCGGATGTCTCAATCACCTCGCCATTCCGGACAACTTCGGTGTGCTGGCCAGAAGAGCGCAGCAAGGTACTCGCCGGTAAGCCGATAAATGAGTAGCGACCAAATCGCTCACCGCCAACCACGGATTCCAGCAAGAAGGTATTTCGCCCTTGCTGATGCGGTTGCGCGAGTTTGAGATAAAGCGTGAGCGGCGTCTCGAGGTCGGCGAATGCCTCGGCGATCAGCGGGATGCGGTTGTAGCCTTGCGCGGCCAACGATTGAAATTCGAGTTCAGTCATGTTTCTCTCCGGCTGCCCATTGAGTATGGCAGCGCCCTATTCAATAAACCATCCAACCCGACGGGGCTGGCGACACAAGATCAGATCAGATCGGCGAGTGCCAGCGTCGCCACAGCCAGGCCTCAAATGCACCTTGCGGGATCAGCTTCGGTTTATTGACGAGAAACATCGGGAATAAGAATGCCTCGAATTCGAGGCGTGCATGAATCAGGCGGCAAATATACCATCGAGCGCGCCAAAACGAGCCTGTATTACCTGAGACGAAACGCAGGGTTACCGACGATCACGCCGAGGCAAGCTGTTTTCGCATAGCGTCGATGGTGGCCTTGTAATCCGGCTTGCTAAATATGGCGGATCCCGCGACGAAGGTGTCTGCGCCGGCTCTTGCCACCTCAGCAATATTGTCCACTTTGATGCCGCCGTCGACTTCCAGCATGATCTCGCGGCCGCTGGCATCGATCATCTGCCGCACAGCAGCGATTTTCTTCAAGGCTTGGGGTATGAAAGACTGACCACCAAATCCGGGGTTTACCGACATGATGAGGATCAGATCCACTTTGTCGAGCACATGCTCAAGGTAGTGCAGCGGCGTCGCCGGGTTAAACACCAGCCCGGCCTTGCAGCCTTGATCATGGATCAATTGCAAGGTTCGGTCGATATGTTCGCTGGCCTCGGGGTGGAAGCTGATGATATTGGCGCCTGCTTTGGCGAAGTCGGGGATGATGCGATCGACCGGTTTCACCATCAAATGCACATCAATCGGAACCTGAACATGCGGCCGGATCGCTTCGCACACCAGTGGCCCAATGGTTAAATTGGGTACGTAGTGATTGTCCATCACATCGAAATGGATGATGTCGGCACCGGCGGCAACGACATTTTTGACTTCATCGCCCAAGCGAGCGAAGTCGGCCGACAAGATGCTGGGGGCGATAAGGTAGTTGCTCATTGGCTTGATCCTCGATTTTTGAAACGCATTTTACTCGCCGGCGCCACCAGCTCTGCTTGCAAGCATCCCTGAATTCGTGTGCAATCGCTGTTTTCCTGACCCGACACCATGATTGGCTGCTATGGCTGTGTATGAAATGAGTATTAGCGTTAGAACCCAGTACCTGGAGGAGCAATCTGAGCCCGATCGTTCGCACTATGTTTTCGCCTATGCAGTGACGATCAAAAACACGGGATCAGTCCCGGCCCAACTTATCGCCCGCCATTGGGTCATCGCCGATGCTGGCGGTAAGTTGCAGGAAGTGAGCGGTTTGGGCGTGGTGGGTCATCAGCCCCTGCTGCAGCCGGGCGAGCAGTTTGAATACACCAGCGGCACCTCGTTGGCGACACCTCAAGGGACGATGCGTGGCGAGTACTTTTGCGTTGCCGAAGATGGTCACCGCTTCGAGGTGCCGATTCCCGAGTTCGGACTCTCGTTACCCCGTACCCTCCACTAGTTCAGTGCTGGCGTCCGGTTGCGCTTTGGCCGGATCCCAGAGGTATCTTCATCCAGTCGGTGAACCATCAAATTGAAGCCACTACATCACGCTAAGCGAAGGACCACGCTCGGCCCGTTGCCAAGAATTGCCCGTCTGTTCTTACTGCTACTTGCCGGTGTTGTAGCCGCTTGCGCCACTAAGACGGTGCCGCCGCCAGTTCAGACGCCATCCGCGCCAGCGGCTTCCGTGCCCGCCACCGTCCCCGTGCCGCCGGAGTCAGCTGCACCAACATCTCAGCCTCCAGCGGCGCCACCAGCAGCGACACCCGCTTTACCGGGTGCAACCCGCCCAGCCGACTATCTGCTGCGAGTGAGTTTTGCCGACATTCCCGGCTGGACCGAGGATGACCAGCGCGAGGCATGGCCACCGCTGTTGGCGTCATGTCGAGCGCTGGCTACTAAGCCCGAATGGAAACAAGCCTGTGCCGCTGTAGCGTCGGTCGATGCTGCGGACGCCATGGCAGTCCGTCGATTTTTCGAGTCTCAGTTTGTGCCCCACCAATTACGTAATCCGGATGGCAGTACGCAAGGTCTGATTACTGGCTACTACGAGCCGCTGCTGCGCGGCGCGCGCAAGCGCGGCGGTGTGTTCCAAACTGCACTGCATAAACCGCCCGCCGATTTACTGACGGTCGACTTGGCGGGACTGTATCCGGAGCTGAAAAACTTTCGGCTGCGTGGGCGCGTAGTGGGCAACAAGGTCGTGCCTTATTTCACCCGTTCGGAATTAGACAAGCAGAGTTTGCTCACCGGTGAAGAGTTGTTGTGGGTGGATAGTCCGATTGAGGCGTTTTTCTTGCAGGTACAAGGGTCTGGTCGCGTGTTTCTTGCCGACACCAATGAGACCGTGCGCCTCGCCTATGCAGACCAAAATGGACACCCCTATCGCTCGATTGGTCGCTACCTTGTCGACCGTGGCGAGCTCACGCTCGAGCAAGCCTCGATGCAGGGGATACAGGCGTGGGCTGCGAGTAATCCACGCCGTCTCAAGGAGCTGCTGGATGCAAATCCCAGCTATGTTTTCTTTAAAGAGGAAGCGATCAGCGATCCAAGCATAGGGCCGAAAGGTGCGCTCGGCGTACCGCTGACCGCGCAGCGCTCAATCGCGATCGATCCGCAGTTCACCCCGCTGGGGGTGCCGGTTTTCTTATCCACCACACTACCCAATAGTGCCGTCCCTCTGCGTCGACTGATGCTGGCACAAGATACCGGCGGTGCGATTCGTAATCCGGTGCGCGCCGACTTCTTTTGGGGCTTTGGTAAAGACGCTGGCGAGTTAGCAGGCAAGATGAAGCAGGTCACCCAGATGTGGGTGCTGCTTCCCGCGCCCCTGGCAGTCAGTGCGCGTTAACGTTGGGCATTTGCGGTCGACTTTTTCTTTCGACGAGCCCACTCTCGCAATAACTGACCCAGATCGTCAAAACCGCATCCATGGTGTCTCGGTGCACAGCAAGCCAATCGAGTAGTAGCTTGCCGCCGGCATGTCGCCCGTGCTCTGCAGAGCCTCTCAACACCGCGCTATGGGCGCAATGCAAACCACGCAGCACCCGCGCATGCTGCTCGAGATGAATCTGTCGAGACGGGAAGTCGTAGGTCTCCATCAGTTCTTGCTCCAGCCAGAAAAGATGTTCGGTGGTTCGCATCACGGCATGGTATGCATCGGGAACATTGATGTCGGCACATTGCTGTAGCCGATCGACCATTTCATGCAGTGACTGTTCGGCTTCACTGATTTGCGCTAATTGTTCACACATAGTTTTTAAGTAGTAAGGACTGAGAAAGCCTGAGAGGCAAAGGCCTTGCAGGTAATGAAACGTTCCAATAGAAACTGTCTACAGTGCGCCGGAGAAAGTGCTGGTTGCACGGAAAGGCGCTAAGAGCACTACCGGTGATATTTTGCTGGAGGCTTTGAGTAGACCTTCGATTGAGAACAAGGATCCATCGAAACTAGAGCTGCTTGGCGCGATAATCAGCCGAGATACAATTTCTAGTAAGAATTCGAAACCACTGAAGGAGCTTGGTATGCAATACGAAAACATTTTGGTCGAGACCCATGGCAAGGTGGGTCTGGTGAGGTTAAACCGTCCCAAGGCGCTGAACGCGCTAAACGACCAATTGATGGATGAACTCGGGCATGCACTACTGGCTTTCGATGCGAATGACGAGATCGGCTGCATGGTGCTGACCGGCAGCGAAAAAGCGTTTGCTGCAGGCGCCGATATCGGTGCCATGGCCACCTATAGTTATATGGATGCGTTCAAAGGCGACTACATCACGCGTAACTGGGAGCAGATTCGCCAAATCCGAAAGCCCGTTATTGCAGCCGTTTCTGGTTTTGCCCTGGGCGGTGGTTGTGAGTTGGCGATGATGTGCGACTTCATCATTGCTTCAGACACTGCAAAATTCGGTCAACCCGAGATCAAGCTGGGCATCATGCCTGGCGCGGGCGGAACGCAGCGTCTGCCGCGAGCGGTATCCAAGTCCAAAGCCATGGATATGTGTCTGACCGCCCGCATGATGGACGCCGCCGAGGCGGAGCGCGCCGGCTTGGTATCGCGCGTGGTGAGTGCCGACAAGTTGGTGGATGAGGCGTTGGAAGCGGCAACCGTCATTGCGGCCATGTCACTTCCAACGATTATGATGATCAAAGAGTCGGTCAACAGAGCCTATGAGTCTTCCCTGACTGAAGGGGTGTTGTTTGAGCGTCGTATGTTTCACAGCACTTTCGGCACTGACGATCAAAAGGAAGGCATGAAAGCCTTCTTGGAGAAGCGTCAGCCGAACTTCAACGACCGATAAGGCGGCTTCCAAAGGCTGAAACCGTTATCAAAAGCTTATCCCACAGTGCCCGCCCACATCGCTGCAGCTGAGGGCTTGGCGGGCCCGTCGCTTACTGCCTTTTGAGGCGTATCTAACGGGGCAGTTGACGCAAGTTCAGGATTCGTTCATAATCCCGCTTCTTTGCTGATCGCGGGCCATTTCTTAGCAGATGAGCTGCTCAGCGAAAGACAAACAAAGTAGCAGTTGACGAAGTTGCTCAGGCAATTCATAATCTCGCTTCTTTGCTGTTTGCAGAC
>JBIKUP010000136.1:0-5023 GCA_044347535.1 Burkholderiaceae bacterium | reverse complement strand
CACCAAGGTATTTGGCAACAAGAAGCCAACCAGTTGGAACGTAGTATTCGAGGAGCAAACACTCCCAGACGGCAAGAGCAACAAGGGTCGTGTTCAGGCATTTGACGGTCCGATTTATATCGCCGACGCTGCGCTCTACCTGAAAAAGAAAAACCCATCGCTCGGTATTGTTGATCCCTATGAGTTGAACGAGGCCCAGTACAAAGCGGCGCTTGAGCTGCTGCGTGCACAGCGTAAATTAGTAGGCAAGTACTGGCACGATGCTTTCGTCCAGATCGACGACTTCACTAACGAGGGCGTCGTGGCTTCCAGCTCGTGGCAGTTCCAGTCGAACATTCTGCGTTCCAAGAAAGCACCGATTGCTACTGTCGTGCCAGTTGAGGGAGCTACCGGTTGGGCTGACAGCACGATGTTGCATGCTGAGTCCAAGCACCCGAACTGTGCCTACATGTGGCTTGAGCACTCGCTCAACCCCAAGCTGCAGGGCGACCTCGCCGCTTGGTTCGGATCGGTGCCTGCAGTGCCTGCAGCATGTAAAGGTAACAAGCTGCTGACTGATGAGGGCTGTGCCAACCAAGGCTACAAAGATTTCGAGAAAATCTCTTTCTGGCGCACGCCGGTGACTCAATGCAAGAGTCAGAATAACCAGTGTGTCCCTTACCATAAGTGGGTTTCGGATTACATCGCCATACTCGGCGGTAGATAAGTTAGCTTGACCGCCAGGGCGCTCGTATGAAGCGCACTGGCGGTTTAATCCGGAGCTTTTCCATGACGCATGCTGTCAGCCTGAATAAGGTGTCGTGTGTGTTTGTCTCTGCTGGACGCTCCGTGCGTGCTGTGGATGATGTAACACTCGATATCGCTGCAGGCGAGTTTTTCACATTGCTCGGGCCGTCTGGCTCTGGCAAAACCACCTGCCTACGCATGATCGGCGGTTTCACAAGACCGACGGCGGGTAGCATCAGTATTTATGGCGCCGCCGTCAGTGCGCTGCCACCGTACGCTCGACCAGTTACCACGGTATTCCAAGATTACGCCTTGTTTCCGCACATGACGGTGCTGGAAAACGTCGCTTATTCGCTGATGGTGCGCGGCGTAACAAAGGCAGTACGTGAGCAACGCGCTGGCGAGATGCTTGAATTAGTTCGCTTGCCCGATCTTTCGTCGCGTAAGCCCGCGCAGTTATCGGGTGGGCAGCGGCAACGTGTTGCGCTTGCGCGCGCGCTAGTCAGCGAGCCTAAGGTGCTGCTGCTGGATGAGCCTCTGGGTGCGCTCGATTTGAAGCTACGTGAGCAGATGCAGGTTGAGCTAAAAGAGCTGCAGCGACGTCTCGGTATCACCTTCGTTCTGGTGACACATGACCAGCATGAGGCCTTTTCGATCAGCGACCGGATTGGCGTGTTTAATCAGGGGAAGTTGGAGCAGGTCGATAGCCCTAGTGCACTCTATGAGCGACCTACTTCGCGCTTTGTCGCCGAGTTTCTGGGTGCGGCCAATGTACTCGAGCATGAGGCGGCGCTGCACCTTACCGGTCATCCGACGGCCATGATCCGACCTGAACGGATTACCATCGGTGCCGCGTCATCGGCACGGATTTCTGGCCAGGTAGAGGCGATACAGTACTTCGGCTCATTCTGGCGAATCAAGGTTCGGTGTCCGTTCGCAGCGATTCTGTTGGTAGATTTGCCGGTGAGTTCAGCGCAACCCGCCAATGGTGATACCGTGCATCTTCATTGGGATGCGTTAGCCGTCCATCCATTGAGACCATCGGTTTCGGTATGAGCGGCGCCCGCGTCTCCGCAATCAACGCTGGCGCGCAGATCGGCGCTGGGCTTGGCGATCGACTGTCCACGCACTTGCTGCGGCGGCAGTATCTATTGCCCATGCTGCTACTGATTCCACCGCTACTCTGGTTCGGTGTGATCTATCTTGGATCGCTCTTCACACTACTGGCGCAGAGCTTTTTTCGGTTGGATGATTTTTCCGGCACGATCGTGTACGAGATCGGGCTGCAGAATTTTATTGCGCTGCTAGAACCTGCGAATCTGGATGTGATCCGTAGAAGCATCGTGATGGCAACGCTCGTCACGATCGCGAGCGTATCAATTGGTTTCCCGCTGGCCTACATGATGGCCCGCTACACGCGGGGCACAACCAAGGCGATTTTGTATGTCGCGGTCATGCTGCCTTTGTGGTCCAGTTATTTGGTGCGGCTATATGCATGGAAACTGCTACTTGCGAAAGAGGGCGCCATTGCTTGGCTGGTTACGCAATTACATCTTTCCTGGCTGCTGGAAGCAATTCTGTCGGCACCCGTGGTGGGTGGTAATTCGCTAAGTTTTTCACCCCTCGGTACCTTTATTGTATTTGTCTATATGTGGTTGCCGTTTGTCATACTGCCGATTCAGGCTTCAATTGAGCGCATACCACCGTCATTGATTGAGGCTTCAGCAGATCTTGGCGCGCATCCACGCCGTACCTTTTGGACAGTCATTCTTCCACTGGCGATGCCCGGCATTGCGGCGGGATCTATTTTTTCTTTTTCTTTGACACTCGGTGATTACATCATCCCTCAGGTGATCGGTAACTCAACTCTGTTCATCGGTCAGGTGGTCTACCGTCAGCAGGGAATTGCAGGCAATTTGCCTTTTGCAGCAGCATTCTCAATTGCGCCAATCATTATTATTGCCATCTACCTCTGGTTGGCCAAGCGGAAGGGAGCCTTTGATGCGCTCTAACAGTGCGTTGAGTGCGCGCCCCTCCCTGGGACTCACGCTAGCCACAATCGGCGGCGTGCTTTTTCTGCACATGCCGCTTGCTTTAATTGTTCTGTATGCCTTCAGCAGCGAGGACAAGAGCTATGTATTCCCACCGCCGTCACTGACAACGCAATGGTTTGCTGTGGCGCTTGATCGGGTGGACGTCTGGAATGCGGTGACCTTGTCGGTGCAGGTGGCGCTATGTGCGACGGCGCTTGCCTTGATACTTGGCACACTGGCGGCAGGTGCGCTTGCTCGATCAAAATTTTTCGGTCGTGATGCGATTTCTCTATTACTCATTTTGCCAATCGCACTGCCGGGTGTGGTGACCGGGATTGCGCTACGGTCTGCCTATCACTCGGCAGATATACCGTTCAGTTTCTGGACCATCGTGATTGGCCATGCAACATTCTGTATTGTCGTGGTCTATAACAATGCAGTCGCACGTCTGCGGCGCCTAAGCCCATCACTAATCGAGGCCTCGATGGATCTGGGGGCTAACGCGTTCCAAACTTTTTTCTATGTCGTGTTGCCCCAGCTGGGCTCTGCTTTGCTGGCCGGAGCATTGCTTGCTTTCGCGTTAAGTTTCGACGAAGTGATTGTTACCACCTTCACGGCGGGACAGCAAACCACCTTGCCGATCTGGATGTTGCAAGAGCTGATACGGCCTCGGCAACGCCCGGTCACCAATGTTGTCGCGGTGTTCATTATCGCGATGACTTTCATACCCATTGTCGCTGCGTATTGGTTAACACAGCGCGGCGATGACGATGTTCGACGATGATGATAAGAGGAGATAACACCATGGCAAATTCCGCAGCGCATAATGTAACCCTCCCAACCGAGCTGATAATCAATAACCGTACTGAACGCGGTGAGGGTCCGGTCGAGCATGTGATCAACCCAGCCACGGGAGTCGCCCTGTGCGATGTGCCAGAGGCCTCGCCGGAGCAGGTGTCGCGTGCGGTCGATGCCGCTGAACATGCGTTTACCAGTTGGTCGCAGACCACACCCGGTGAGCGCTCCGCGCTGCTATTGCAACTCGCATCTGCCATAGAAAACAATGCGGAGACCTTCGCGCGTCTTGAATCGCTGAATTGTGGCAAACCCTATGCACGTGCGCTCGGTGATGAGATACCTGCGATTGTTGACTGCTTCCGTTATTTTGCAGGCGCGGCTCGTTGTATGACCGGTACTGCTGCTGGTGAATATTTAAGTGGCCACACCAGTATGATCCGGCGCGATCCGGTAGGCGTCGTCGGTTCGATCGCCCCATGGAATTACCCGATGCTGATGGCGGCATGGAAAGTGGCGCCTGCAATTGCCGCAGGAAATACCGTGGTGCTCAAGCCCAGTGAGCAAACGCCACTCACTGCACTCTATTTCGCACAACTCGCCGCAGAGATTTTGCCGCCGGGCGTATTGAACGTGATTTGCGGTAGGGGCAGCAGTGTGGGGCAGGTGCTGGTCGAGCATCCGAAGGTTCGGATGGTGTCCATCACAGGAGATGTCGCAACTGGACGTAAAGTTCTGCAAGCAGCCTCCGGTAGTTTGAAACGCACCCATCTGGAGCTAGGCGGTAAGGCACCGGTGATTGTGCTGGACGATGCTGATCTTGCCTCGGTGGTGGAGGGCGTCCGAACTTTTGGCTATTACAACGCCGGTCAAGACTGTACTGCGGCATGCCGGATTTATGCTGGTCCAAAAATCTATGAAAACTTGGTGGCTGATCTCACCGCTGCAGTGGCAAGTATCAAGGTCGGTCCACAGGATGAGGACGATGTCGAGATTGGTCCATTGATCTCTGACCGTCAACGCAATCGGGTGGCCAGCTTTGTCGAGCGCGCGCAGATGGTGGGCCATATGCAAATCACGACTGGCGGTGCTATTCGGCCCGGCGCAGGTTTCTTTTATGAGCCGACTGTGATCGCAGGTGCGCTACAAGATGACGAGATTGTTCGTCGCGAGGTATTCGGGCCAGCAGTATCGATTACGCGCTTCACCGACGATGATCAAGCAGTCCAATGGGCGAATGACTCCGAGTACGGTTTGGCATCGAGCGTCTGGACCAAAGACGTATCACGCGCGATGAATATTGCGCGTCAATTGCAATATGGCTGTACTTGGATCAATACGCATTTCATGTTAGTCAATGAGATGCCACACGGAGGCTTGAAAGCCTCCGGCTATGGCAAGGATATGTCGATGTATGCGCTTGAGGATTACACCGTTGCTCGGCATGTAATGGTCAAACTTTAAGTTAT
>JBIKUP010000135.1:0-5028 GCA_044347535.1 Burkholderiaceae bacterium | reverse complement strand
GAATCGGACTTTATGTCCGAAAATTGTCAAAAAGACAACTACCTACAGAGTAATCGTGTAATAACCGCGTAATTGCCAGTTTAATAATAAAGCCTTTGTAACGCACTGATTACAAAGGCTTTTTTTATTTGGCTATGCTGGATATTCGTACTTCTGCGGAGTTAACAGTCCGTCGCTCTACCAACTGAGCTATCAGGGAATAGATGGCGCTGTCAAAAGCACAATCAGCCTTAAAGTATGTACTAAAACCCCTTGCTTGTCAAAACCTCCCGGCCAGGGGCTTTAATAATCAGAGCACTTTGGCGATAGCGTCGACCACGCGGTCGATATTCTTCGAGTTAAGCGCGGCGACGCAGATACGGCCAGTATCGACCGCGTAGATCGAGAACTCGGTGCGCAAGCGCTCCACCTGCTGCTTGGTCAGCCCCGAGTATGAAAACATGCCGCGCTGCTGCACCACGAAGCTGAAGTCATGATTCGGTGCCTTGGCCTTCAATTTGTCCACCATCTGCTGGCGCATTTCCTTGATACGGACGCGCATGCCGGCGAGTTCTTCTTCCCACAGCTGGCGCAGCGCCGGAGTGGACAGTACGTTAGCCACCACCTTGCCGCCGTGCGTCGGTGGGTTGGAGTAGTTGGTGCGGATCACGCGCTTAAGTTGTGACATCAGCCGCGCGGCCTCTTCGGCGTTTGCAGCCACGATGGAGAGGGCGCCAACGCGCTCGCCATACAAAGAGAATGACTTGGAAAAGGAATTCGACACCAGCAGTGGGCCGCCTGCCTTCGCAAACATGCCCACCACCTTGCCATCTTCTGTGATGCCGTCGCCAAAGCCTTGGTAGGCCATATCCAGAAACGGTACCAAGCCACGGCTAGTCACGACTTCAATGACTTGCGCCCACTGCGCATCGGTCAAATCAGCGCCGGTGGGGTTGTGGCAGCAGGCGTGCAGCACCACGATCGAGCCGGCAGGGATGGTCTTCAGGGTCTGGAGCATGCCGTCGAAGTTCACGCCTCGGGTAGCTGCATCGTAGTAGGGGTAGTTTTGAACGGTGAAACCGGCCGATTCGAACAGCGCGCGGTGGTTCTCCCAGCTCGGGTCGCTGATGTAGACATCGGCGTTCGGTGCGAAGCGCTTCAGGAAATCGGCGCCGAGTTTCAATGCGCCGGTGCCACCGATGGCTTGTGCGGTAATGGCGCGCTTGGAGGCGATGATTTCGCTGTCAGCGCCGAATACCAACTCCTGCACGGCTTTGTCGTAGGCTGCCAAGCCTTCAATCGGTAGGTAGGTGCGGGCGGCTGGCTTTTCCATCAGCATGGCTTCCGCTTTTTGCACGCAGGCCAGCAGGGGCACTTTGCCTTCGTCGTCGTAGTAAACGCCGACGCCCAGGTTGGTTTTTTGCGGGTTGGCATCGGCATTGAAGGCCTCGGTGATGCCGAGAATCGGGTCGCGCGGCGCCATTTCAATAGCGGCGAACAGTGGTGCGGATAACGGAGCGTTCATCGTGATAGTATGAAAAGTCACTAACAGTTGTGGACGATCACTGCTTTTTGAGACCAAAGCGTCGGTGATCGCGCCAGTTGCGGGAAACTCAGCATTTTAACAAAGGTCCCCATCGCATGACCGATTTGACTCAGGTTGAGTCCACATTGGACGAGTCCAAGTTCGTCACTTTTCCCGACTCACCATTTCGCCTGTACCAACCCTTCGAGCCAGCCGGTGATCAGCCAGCGGCTATTCAGCAATTGGTGGAAGGCATACAGGACGGATTGTCGTTTCAGACCCTGCTGGGCGTAACCGGCTCGGGCAAGACCTTCACCATGGCGAATGTGATTGCCCGGCTAGGTCGCCCGGCGATTGTGTTCGCGCCTAACAAAACGCTGGCGGCACAGTTGTACAGCGAGTTTCGTGATTTCTTTCCGCTGAATGCGGTTGAGTATTTCGTCAGCTACTACGACTACTATCAGCCGGAAGCCTATGTGCCGCAGCGGGATCTGTTTATTGAAAAAGATTCCGCGATCAATGAGCACATTGAGCAGATGCGACTCTCCTGCACAAAATCGCTGATGGAGCGGCGCGATGTGGTGATCGTGGCGACGGTTTCTGCGATTTACGGTATCGGTAATCCGAATGAATACCACCAGATGATCCTTACACTGCGCGCGAAAGATCGCGTCTCGCAGCGTGACATCATCGCGCGCTTAATTCAGATGCAGTACACGCGCAACGATATTGATTTTGATCGCGGTACCTTCCGCGTGCGGGGTGACACGATTGATATTTTTCCGGCCGAGCACGCAGAGCTGGCCGTGCGGGTTGATTTATTCGATGATGAAATAGACACCATTCAGTTATTCGACCCCTTAACCGGCCGAGTTCGGCAGAAGATTCCGCGTTTCACCGTGTATCCGGGCTCGCATTATGTGACGCCGCGCTCGACCGTACTGCGGGCGATTGAAACCATTAAAGAAGAGCTGCGGGATAGGCTGGATTTCTTCCGTAAAGAGAACAAGCTAGTCGAAGAGCAGCGGCTGGAGCAGCGCACGCGCTTCGATCTGGAGATGATGGCTGAAATCGGCTTCACTAAGGGTATCGAAAACTACTCACGACACTTATCGGGTGCAAAGCCCGGCGAGCCGCCGCCGACCTTGGTGGACTACCTGCCCAAAGATTCGCTCATGTTCCTCGATGAGTCGCATGTGCTCACCGGGCAGTTGAACGGTATGTACAACGGTGACCGCGCTCGTAAGACGAATCTGGTGGATTATGGTTTCCGTCTGCCGTCTGCATTGGATAACCGACCATTACGTTTCGACGAATTTGAAACGAAAATGCGGCAAACCATCTTCGTGTCGGCGACACCGGCTGATTATGAGAAAACGCACTCCGGTCAGGTGGTGGAGCAGGTGGTGCGGCCAACGGGCCTGGTCGATCCTATTGTCACCGTCAAACCTGCGATCACGCAGGTAGACGACCTGATGAATGAAATCGCTGCTCGGGTCAAGGTCAACGAGCGGGTGCTGGTGACGACGCTCACCAAGCGCATGGCCGAACAACTCACGGAGTTCTTATCCGATAACGGCATTGCAGTGCGTTACCTGCACAGCGATATCGATACCGTCGAGCGTGTTGAGATTATTCGCGATCTTCGTCTCGGTACCTTCGATGTACTGGTCGGTATTAACTTGCTGCGTGAGGGTTTGGATATTCCCGAGGTGTCGTTGGTTGCGATTCTGGATGCGGATAAAGAAGGTTTCCTGCGTTCAGAGCGTAGTTTGATTCAAACCATTGGCCGCGCTGCACGTAATTTGAATGGCACCGCGATTTTGTATGCTGATAAAGTGACCGACTCCATGCGTCGTGCGATGGGTGAGACCGAGCGTCGGCGAAATAAGCAGATTCAGTTCAATGCCGAGAACAACATCACGCCGGTAGGCGTGAAAAAACAGATTCGCGAGTTGATTGATGGTGTCTATAAGATTGATGAGGCGCGCCAAGAGTTGATGGCGGCGCAGGAGCAAGCCCGCTATGAGGCGATGAGCGAGAAGCAAGTAGCCAAAGAAATCAAACGTCTCGAAAAATTGATGATCGACCACGCCAAGAATCTCGAGTTTGAGAAAGCCGCGCAGGTACGTGATCAACTGCATCTGCTGAAAGAGCAGCTGTTTGGTGCGCCGGGTTCTGACAACGTGGTGTCAATCACAGGTCAGTGAGCATGCAGCACACCTGGCTAGAAGAAGCGCTCACGCTGACTGATACCTCTTGGCAGCCGATAGTGCGACGTGGCTTAGCGGCGGTTGCCGCGGCTGACCGTAGTTATCTGGAACAACTTGCGCAGGATGTCTACCTGCCCACGCAACACAGATTATTCGCCGCCTTTGTGCAGCCGCTCGATGCGGTGCGCTACGTGCTGGTGGGCGAGGGCCCATACCCGCGCGAGCAGAGCGCGACCGGCGTTTGCTTCATGGATGGTGCGGTTGATGCGTTGTGGTCGTCATCCGGATTATCGAAGCAGGTGAACCGCGCAACCTCGCTGCGCAATTTCATGAAGATGCTGATGGTGGCCGATGGCTTGTTGACGCCGGAGTCGACAACCGGTGAAGCAGTTGCCGACGTTGCTCAACGCGCCCAGGCACCCGACGCGCACTTCATTCAGACCCTGCCTGAGCTGCAGAACAATCTGCATGCGAATGGCTTCTTGCTGCTGAACGCAGCACTGGTGTTCCGGCCGCATGTGCCACCAGTCAAGGAAGCCAAGGCATGGCTACCGTTTTTACAAGTGGTGCTGGAAGCGCTGGCCGAGCGGGCAGGGCAGCGCCCCCCAACGCTGGTTCTATGGGGCAAGATCGCCGCATTGCTGCAGGCGATGCCGGTGACCTTCCAGTTTCCGCAAGCGGTGGCGGAGCATCCCTATAATCTTTCTTTCATTAAAAACAAGGACATGCAGCAGTTGTTTGGCCCCATGAGGCTACTGGTGGCAAAAAATTTCCAATAACGCAACCCCAGTAAAAGTTCCAGAAAAGTTCATTACCTGACTTTTTCAGTCGGCTTTGGTATACTCGAGCAAAATAATCAGGAATCCACGAATTTCTGTCATTGCTACCGGAGCAAGCACATGCGTCTGACCACCAAAGGCCGTTTTGCAGTCACTGCCATGATTGACCTAGCGATGCGCCAGCATCAGGGGCCAGTTACCCTCGCGGGCATCAGCCAGCGCCAAGAGATCTCGCTGTCGTATCTCGAGCAACTATTTGGCAAGTTGCGTCGTCATGAAATTGTCGAATCAGTCCGTGGTCCGGGTGGTGGTTATAACCTTGCGCGTCGCGCAGAAGACATCACCGTCGCCGACATCATCATCGCAGTCGACGAACCCATTGACGCCACGCAGTGCGGTGGCAAAGGCAATTGCCATGGCGATAGCGAATCGAATGGCACGCGCTGCATGACCCATGATCTGTGGGCTACGTTGAATGCCAAGATGGTGGACTACCTCGACTCGGTCTCATTAAAAGACCTGGTCGATCAGC
>JBIKUP010000053.1:0-7413 GCA_044347535.1 Burkholderiaceae bacterium | reverse complement strand
TCAATCAGCACAACACATCTACTCTACGGCGTGGTGTTGGTGTTGCTTGTATGTGGTACGGCATCGGTAACACAGTTATCGCCAATCCCTCGACCATGACCGGTGCCTTGCGAGCCAATGGGCGGCTTTTTTTATATAACGGTGCGCAGGAAATCGGCCAAGGTACGGCGACCGTCATGCCACAGATATTTGCCGACGCTGTTGGCTTGCCTCTGTCGTTGGTGGATCAGGTCATGGGTGACACGGACCTCACGGAAGATGCCGGTAAATCATCCGCGTCACGTCAAACTTTCGTCTCCGGTAATGCCGCGAAATTCGCGGGGGAAGATGTGCGCCGCCAGTTACTGCAACTACTGCAACTCAGCGAGCCTGCTAGCTTGAGTTTGCAGGGCACACTGCTGATTGGCAAACAGGGCGAGCTCACTCGCACGATTGATTTGCAAACGCTGCCAGCCGACCCAAGAGGTGATGTCGCTGTTGGTCGCGGTTACTTTAACCCGCCCACGGTACCGCTTGATGCAGATGGTCAGGGTGTACCCTATGCCACCTATGGCTTCGCCGCACAGTTTGCCGAGATTGAAGTAGATACGCAACTCGGCACGATTCGTGTGCTTCATATCCATGCCGCACATGATGTGGGTCGTGCGATCAACCCGACACAAGTTGAAGGGCAGATACACGGTGGTGTTGCGCAAGGTTTGGGTATGGCGCTGATGGAGGAATACATCAGCGGTCGTACCGATAACTTGCATGACTATCTTATTCCTACAGCGGGTGACATACCACCTATCACCGTACATCTGATCGAAGACCCCGAGCCGCTCGGGCCGTATGGCGCTAAAGGCGTGGGCGAGCCTGCACTGATTGCCACGGCACCGGCGATTCTGAATGCGCTACATCATGCAACTGGCGTGCGCGTACGAACCATACCTGCAACCCCTGACCGTGTACGTGCTGCGATTATGCAGCACGCTGTGACTGCATCGCATCATGACGGCGCATAACCGAGTCGATCACAGCGCCGATAATGCCGACGAGCTTGCATCGGCACAGACCGAGCTGCGCGTACTGGATAAGTCGCGCCCGCGCAGCGAGAACATGGCGTCTAACAAAATTGAATGTAATGCCTGCCCGGTGCTGTGTCAGATTACCGAGGGCCGCAGTGGTGCGTGTGATCGCTACGCTAATGTGCAAGGTATGCTGACTCGTGTCGATCCGCTCGTCCTTTTGCAGCGCGCTGATGCCGACCATGAAGCCGCTCAGGATGAGCAAGCACACAATTTGTTCGTCACCGGTGTAGGTGCCGGCACCACCTATCCCGATTACAAGCCAGCGCCATTTATGGTGTCGTCCAAGATCCGCGGCATTGATATGGTGACCGTGGTGACAGAGGGTATCTTCAGCTACTGCAGCTTCAAGGTGAAGATTGATACGGATCGTTACTTAGGTCCTGAGCGCGCAAGCATTCGCCATCGTGGTGAAGAAGTTGGCCATGTCACTACCGCTGAATATGGTTCACAGATGCTCTCACTTGGTGGTGTGCATCACCTCACCGGCGGCTCGAAGAAAGAAGGCCGGGTAACCTGCGAGATGATGATGGCGCTTGGGAACAAGCACCCAGTCGAGCTAGAAATTGAAGGTGGTGCAAAGTTAATCGTGCAAGCAGGACGCGCGCCGATTGTGGACGGCGTTGAAGAAAAGCGCATGCGAGTCGGCTGCGGCTCGGCCACGATTGGTATTTTTGCCAAGCAGTGGTTTGGGCATGTGGATGAAGTGGTGGTGGTGGATGATCACATCACCGGAGTGCTAAGCGAGCATCAGGCCGGTCGTTGTCTAGATATGCCGCTATCCGGTATAAAAATGAAAGGCCGCAAATCCACGCCGGGTCGTTATTTCCAGGTAGCGAATCCCGGGCAGGGGTGGGGCGGTACCGATATCGCCGATCCCCTCGAAATAATCGAAGGCTTCGACCCTGAACATGCGCGGCCGGGTTTACGATTATTGATGACCTCGACCACCGGGGAGCACTCGGCCTGGTTCGTGCTGGATGAGCAATTACAACCGGTGCCAGCAGCGATACCGAGTGCGGTGCAAAAAGTGGTCGATCGTATTGTCGAGAACTGTGAGCCATCGCTCGCTAGTGTTCTGTTCTTGGCAGGCGCGGGTGGCTCGCTGCGCGCGGGTGTCACCGACAACCCGGTATGGCTGACCAATTCAATCAAGCAGGCGATTACCCATGTTAGTTGCGGAGGCGCGCCAGCCTATGTGTGGGCCGGTGGCGGCATCACGGTCATGGTGGATGTCATGCGTATGCCTGATCAATCATTTGGCTCGGTACCCACGCCGGCGATTGTGGCCCCCATCGAGTTCACCATGCGCTTGGATGACTACGCGCGATTAGGTGGCCATCTGGATTGCGTACGCCAGATGGACGAGGTGGTTGATGCCGAGCGAGCGCGTTCTGTGCATTGGCCCGCTGAGGCCGGTGCCTGGCCGCTGATTCAAAAACCGATGTTGGGTTGAGGAAGACCTTATGCAGCCCATCCGCAAACTACTCGAAGATGGTCGATGGCATTTTCACCATGGACCTATCGACTTAGTGATTAGCGTCGATGGCGAGTTGGATGCGACTGATAGAGCATTGACAGCGTGTTGGCAGCGCTTTGCCGAGATTTTGCCGGAGCTGGCGGCTGAGTTGAGTCTATTGCGTCAGCCGATCAAGCAGGTGACATGGATGTCATCGCCCGTGGCGCGCCGTATGGTGCGTGCGTGTTGGCCCCATCGTTTGCAGTTCATCACGCCGATGGCGGCAGTGGCGGGTGCAGTGGCTGATGAGTTGATCGGTTTCTTTGCGGCCGAGCCTGAGATCAGACGTGCCAGCATTAATAATGGTGGCGATATCGCGCTGCATCTGCAACCCGGAGAGCGTTTCACGATAGGTCTGGTGACCGATATCGCCAGCTTGGTTGCTGAGCCCCAAGGCCGCTTTGAGGTCGATGCAGCTATGCCGGTGCGCGGTGTTGCCACCTCGGGCTGGCGCGGCCGGAGTATGAGTTTGGGAATTGCCGATAGTGTGACCGTCTTGGCGCAATCTGCAGCCATGGCCGACGCCGCTGCCACCATGATCGCGAACGCGGTGAATGCGCAGCATGAGGTAATTCGGCGTGCGCCGGCGAGTACCCTGAAAGACGATACCGATCTCGGTGATTTGTTAGTAACAACACATGTTGGGCCATTACCCGCTGAATTGATCCAGCAGGCACTAGATGAAGGCGCAAAGTATGCACAGCATTTGCTTGGTGAGGGTCTTATCTTCGCGGCGGCATTGACGCTGCAAGGACAATCCCGCTTAGTTGGAAGGACGCTAGATCGCTTGGTGCTGCAAGCAAGACGCGCGGCATGATAGTTCGTATAAAACACAACGGCAAAAAGAATTCGAGATGAGCCTGATCCAAATACGCCGAGTATTCACCCATGTAGAAACCATCCTGCATGAGTTCGGCCCTGCACCTGCTACGCCGCAAATTCGAGGTGCGGTCGCGGCGGTACTCACCAATCCTTATGCGGGCCAGTATCACGCAGATATTTTGCCGATGATGGAAGCGCTGAATCCGGTGGGTCTGGAAATGGCAAGCACCCTCTTGCGCGCCATGAATATTCAGCCTGAAGAAATCAATAGCTACGGTAAGGGCTCAATTGTTGGCAGCGCCGGTGAGCTTGAGCATGGTGCGTTATGGCATGTACCCGGTGGCTATGCCATGCGCGAACTACTAGGTTGGCATGGGGATCGTGCAGGTTATACCCAAGGGCAGACAAAGACCACAGCGGATACTACCCAGCGTAGCCGTCCATTAGCGATCGTACCGTCGACAAAAAAAGTGGGCCCGCCCGGTACCAAGTTGGACGTGCCGCTCACCCATATCACTGCGAGCTATGTACGCAGCCATTTTGATGCCATGGAGGTCTCCGTGCCCGGTGCGCCTGCTGCCGACGAGTTGGTGTTTATTTTGGTGATGTCGACGGGTGCGCGGGTACACGCGCGCGTAGGCGGATTGACGCCTGAGGCTATCAGCCAATTCGATGGTCAGCGCTAGTACGTTTAAAAAATTCAAGCATAGACAGGCAAGCCCATGAAAACTGACATTCGAAAACTGATTGTGCAAGTCGATGAGACGCGTCTCGAAATGGGACAGCAGATTCAACCACCGACAAGGCGCGCCGTAGCAATCGCCGTGATTGCGAATCCTTTCGCAGGGCGCTACGCAGAAAATCTGGATGAACTGAGCGATATCGGTGCTGAACTTGGCAAGCTACTGGGTGAGAAATGTGTCGCTGCTTTAGGCATAGCGCCAAGTGAAGCAGAGAGCTACGGCAAGGCAGCGATTGTCGGTGAGGGCGGTGAGCTGGAGCATGCTGCAGCTATCCTTCACCCCAAGCTAGGCGCGCCATTGCGTGAGGCAGTTGAAAAAGGTGCGGCACTGGTGCCTTCAGCGAAAAAAATGGGTGGGCTGGGTACTGCAATTGACGTGCCACTTGGTCATAAAGATGCGGCATTTGTACGCAGCCATTTCGACGCGATCGAGGCGCGTGTCTCTGACGCGCCGCGCGCGAATGAAATCGTGGTTGCAGTCGCAGTGACTGATTCCGGTCGACCGTTACCGCGTATCGGTGGTTTGCAAAAAAATGAGATCAAGGGCCAGGACGGCTTGCGCTGATATTCCATAGGGGAGAACACGGTGAGCATTTTCAATAAGCTAATCAATCCATTGCTGATGGTGCTGCTGATGGGTGCCGGTATGCAGCTGCACGCTCAAACGATAAAAATTGGCGAGGTGAATAGCTACAAGGCGCATGCGAATTTCCTTGGGCCCTATAAAAAGGGTATGGACCTGGCATTGGAAGAAATCAACGCCAGTGGTGGGCTGCTCGGCAAGAAGGTCGAGATTATTTCGCGTGATGACAATGCGAATCCCGGTGATGCAGTACGCGCTGCAGAAGAGTTGCTGTCACGCGAGAAAGTGGATGTGCTGACAGGCACTTTCTTGTCGCATGTTGGTTTGGCGGTCACGGATTTCGCGCAGCAGAAAAAAATCTTTTTCCTCGCTGCGGAGCCCTTGACTGACAAAATCGTGTGGGAGAGTGGTAATCGCTACACCTTCCGCTTGCGTCCCTCGACCTATATGCAAGTAGCTATGTTGGTGCCGGAGGCAGCAAAGCTGAAGAAGAAGCGTTGGGCTTTGGTGTATCCAAACTATGAGTATGGTCAGTCTGCCGTAAACACCTTCAAGCAGTTATTGAAAGCGGCGCAGCCGGATGTCGAGTTTGTCGCTGAACAAGCACCGCCATTGGGTAAAGTTGATGCAGCGGCGGTCACGCAAGCCTTGGCGGATGCCAAGCCGGATGCCATCTTCAATGTGTTGTTCGGGCCTGATCTGGCCAAGCTCGTACGAGAAGGTACAACGCGTGGGCTGTTCAAAGGGCGTGAAGTCGTTAGCTTGCTGTCGGGTGAGCCGGAGTATCTCGATCCGCTTAAAGATGAAGCCCCCGCGGGCTGGATTGTGACCGGGTATCCATGGAATGGCATCACTACGGCCGAGCATAAGCGCTTCCTTGATGCGTACCAGAAGAAATTTAATGACTATCCACGCCTGGGCTCTATCGTGGGCTACTCGGCCATCATGTCGATCGCATCCGGTATACGCAAGGCCAATAGTACGAACACCGAGAAGCTGATTGAGGTGTTCCATGGTCTGAATGTTGATACGCCGCTGGGTCCGATTCGCTATCGTGCACAAGACAACCAGTCGACTATGGGCGCTTATGTGGGTCGCATCGCAGTCAAAGAGGGCAAAGGTGTGATGGTGAATTACCAGTACCTCGATGGTGCCAAGTTTCAGCCCGCAGATTCAGATATCAAGCAACTGCGCAAGGCACCTTAAGCTCCACTGACCGATTCCTCAAAGCTAAACTCAAACGCTCATGACGCTCTCCAGCCTGTTACTGCAGCTGTTGAATGGCCTGGCGGGGGCGTCATCGCTGTTTCTGGTGGCAGCTGGTTTATCCTTGATTTTTGGTGTGACCCGTATCGTCAATTTCGCCCATGGGTCGCTCACCATGCTTGGTTTGTATATGGCGATATCGGTCAGTAGCTGGCTGGGTGCATCAAGTGCTTTCGGGTTTTGGGGCAGCATCATCATCGCCGCGCTCGGTACTGCGCTGCTTGGCGCATTGATTGAAATCGTACTGTTGCGGCGGATTTATCATGTTCCCGAGTTGTTTCAGTTATTGGCAACCTTTGCATTGGTGCTAGTGATCAAAGACCTTGCGCTCTATGTGTGGGGCGCTGAAGAATTACTCGGGCCGCGCGCGCCGGGTTTCACGGGGGCGGTAGAGCTCCTTGGTCAATCCTTCCCCAAGTACAACTTGCTTTTAATGGTGATCGGGCCCTTGGTGTTGCTGCTACTCTGGCTGCTCTTGACCCGTACGCGCTGGGGTACCTTGGTGCGTGCCGCAACCCAGGACCGCGACATGGTGAGCGCACTCGGTGTGAATCAAGCCTGGCTGTTCACTAGCGTATTTGCGCTCGGTGCTTTCCTCGCCGGTTTAGGCGGTGCCATACAGATGCCGAACGAGCCCGCCAGTCTGCATCTTGATTTGCAGACGATTGGCGATGCCTTTGTCGTAGTGGTGGTGGGTGGCATGGGCAGCTTGCCCGGTGCTTATGTAGCTGCACTATTGATTGCGCAGACCAAGGCGATTTGCGCCGCGCTTGGTACAGTGCATCTGTTTGGGTTGGATGTTTCATTCTCCAAACTGACGCTGGTCGTGGAGTTTCTCATCATGGCAGTGGTGCTGGTCGCACGGCCTTGGGGTTTGCTTGGCAAATTGCAGGCCGCTGCGCGAGGCACTGCTGCGATTGAAGCGCCACTGCTGCCAGCGAGCGGTCTGCTGAAAACTATTGGCTGGTTAGTGTTGTTGGTACTACTGGCGCTGCCGCTGCTGAATACCTATTTCCCCTACTTGCTGGTGCTTGGTATTGATCTGCTGATTGCGGCGCTGTTTGCAGCGAGCCTGCATTTCATCATGGGGCCAGGCGGTATGCATTCATTTGGTCATGCGGCGTATTTTGGCCTTGGCGCTTATGGTGCAGCCTTTTTCATGAAGGCACTCGCTTGGCCTATGCTGCCCTCACTGCTATTTGCGCCTTTGCTAGCTGCCGCTGGTGCGGTGTTGTTTGGCTGGTTTTGTGTGCGTTTATCCGGCGTGTATCTGGCCATGCTGACGCTAGCATTTGCGCAAATTGTGTGGTCGGTAATCTTTCAGTCGGATGAGTTGACCGGTGGCAGTAATGGCGTCACTGGCCTGTGGCCGGCGGCGTGGCTTTCAGACAAAGTGCATTACTACTATCTAAGC
>JBIKUP010000024.1:0-9995 GCA_044347535.1 Burkholderiaceae bacterium | reverse complement strand
TTGTTTGCGCCATTTGGCTATGCCTTACGCGCTGCGCGTGACTCTGCGTTGCGTAGTGATGCGATTGGCATTGACGTTCAACGCGTGCAGTGGCTTGCTTTTATCGTCGCGGGTGTGTTCTGCGGTGTCGCTGGCGCCTTATTCGCTTTTTCCAAGGGCAGTATCTCGCCTGAGACGATTCACATTGGCCGCTCCGTGGATGCGTTGATCATGGTTCTGCTGGGTGGTGTGCAGACCCTCAGCGGACCTTTGGTTGGTAGTCTCGTCTTCAGCAGTCTGCAAGACATCCTGATTCGCGAAACCGAGTATTGGCGTGCCGTGCTCGGGGCAGTTATTTTGTTTTTGGTGTTGGCATTTCCGCAGGGCCTGGCAGGATTTATTCGCTCGTTGTTCGAATCGCGCGGGAGGCCTGCATGAGCTTGTTACAAGTCCGTCATCTGGCCAAATCATTTGGCGGTGTGCGCGCGGTGGATGATGTCTCGTTCGATATACCTGCCGGTCAACTGCTCGCACTGCTCGGGCCAAATGGTGCCGGTAAATCGACGTGCTTCAATATGCTGAATGGGCAGATCAAGCCGGATGGTGGCGAGATCTTGTTCGAGGGGCGTGATATCGCTGGTTTGAAGCCGCGTGATATTTGGCGTATGGGGGTAGGGCGTACCTTTCAGATCGCAGCGACCTTTCACTCGATGACCGTGATCGAAAACGTGCAAATGGCGTTGATCTCGCATCAGCAAAAACTTTTCGGCCTGTGGCGTCGGGCGAGTGATCATCAGCGCGCCGAAGCAATCGCCTTATTGGCGCAGGTGGGGATGGCAGATCAAGCCGATCGACCCTGTAGCATCCTGTCATATGGCGATGTGAAACGCGTTGAACTAGCGATGGCCTTGGCGAACAAGCCGCGCCTGCTGCTGATGGATGAGCCGACTGCCGGCATGGCTAGTAAAGAGCGTCATGAATTGCTCGCCCTCACCAAGAAGCTGGTCGTTGAGCAGCAGCTTGCAGTCCTATTCACAGAGCACAGCATGGACGTAGTGTTCGCCTTTGCCGATCGCTTGATCGTGCTGGCGCGTGGAAAATTGATCGCGGAGGGTGATGCAGAATCGGTTCGTAATCATCCACAAGTACGCGAAGTGTATTTCGGTACTGGTAGCACCTTCGCGGACAAGCTGGTCACGGTATGAGTAAGCCGATGCTCGAGGTGCGCAGTTTGAATGCGTTTTATGGCAAGGCGCAGATGCTGTTTGATGTTTCGCTTGAGGTGGGACGGGGTGAAGTAGTAGCGCTGATGGGACGCAATGGTGCGGGTAAGTCCACTACCATCAAATCCATCATGGGGCTGTTACAGAGCAAGCGAGGTCAGGTACGTTTCTTGGATGAGGATATTGCAGCACTTGAGCCTTACCAGATCGCACGTCGCGGGCTGGGTTTTGTGCCAGAGGACAGACGCGTATTCTCCGAGTTGAGCGTGATGCAGAATTTGGAAGTGGGGCGACAAGCCGCGCGTGCCGGGGTACAGGCATGGACACCCGAGCGATTGTTTCGCTTGTTTCCAAATCTGGGTGAGATGCCGGATCGCCCGGGTGGCAGTATGAGCGGTGGCGAGCAGCAGATGCTGACCGTGGCGCGAACTTTGATGGGCAATCCATTGCTACTGATGCTGGATGAGCCTTCTGAGGGGGTGGCGCCGGTGATTGTCGAGCAAATGGCGCATATGATCATGACACTGAAACAGCAGGGCCTTTCCATCTTGCTATCGGAACAGAACCTGCACTTCGCACAGATGGTGTGCGATCGTGCCTATGTACTCGAGCAAGGGCAGATCCGGTTCAGTGGCACGATGGAGGCGCTGGCAGCTAATGAAGAGGTACAGCAAAACTATTTATCGTTGTAGTAGCGAGTCGGGCGGTCGGAGACGACCATTTTTTCAACGTGGTACGAGGAGAGCAAAATGAAAAATCATTTCAGTCGTAGAGATACCCTCAGACTAATCGGTGGTGCCGGTATGCTGGCTGCACTGGGCGGCGTTGGCATTCGCGCAACAGCGGGTGTCAAGATTAACGATGCAAGTGCCCTGATTGTGGTCGACGTACAAAACTGCTTTGTCCCAGGCGGCACTTTGCCGGTGAATAAAGGTGACGAGGTCGTACCAGTCATCAATGCGCTTTCAAAGAAATTCAAGAACGTCGTCATCACTCAAGACTGGCACACCAAAGGCCATGTATCGTTTGCGTCTTCGCATGCCGGCAAAAAGCCGTTCGAAACAACCAAGCTTCCCTACGGCGAGCAGGTGCTCTGGCCCGATCACTGCGTACAAGGCACCAAGGACGCTGAGCTGCATAAAGATCTGTCGATTCCGCATGCGCAGCTAATTATCCGTAAAGGCTTCCACGAGGGCACCGATAGCTACTCTGCGTTCCAGGAAGCAGATCGCAAGGCGAATACTGGTCTGGCAGGCTATCTTAAAGAGCGCAAGCTAAAGACGGTGTATGTCACCGGATTGGCGACTGACTTCTGTGTGGCGTGGACCGCACTCGATGCAAGGTCTGCTGGCTTCGAGGTGTACGTGATTGAAGACGCTTGCCGAGGTATTGATCTGAATGGCTCAGTGGCGAAGGCATGGGACACCATGAAAGCTAAGGGAATCAAGCGTATTCAGTCGTCAGACCTGGCTTGATATTACCGACATGTTGAAAAAGTGAGCTCCCCATGGCTACCGCGGCAATTGTAGAAACATCCGGGAAAGTCGTCATCAGCAATATCGGTTTGATGTTATCGGGGGATATCCAAAACCCGATACTTGAGGCCGATACCATCGTAGTCAACGACGGAAAAATCATCGCCGTCGGCAAGCAGAAAGACTGCGACACTGAAGGCGCACGTACCCGGATTGATTGCCGCGGTACCGTGGTCTCACCTGGTTTAATAGATTCCCATGTTCACCCGGTTGCGGGTGACTGGACCCCACGTCAGAACCAGATCAATTGGATCGACTCCGCATTGCATGGGGGCGTAACCACTATGATCTCGGCCGGTGAAGTGCACTATCCCGGACGACCTAAAGATATCGTAGGCCTCAAGGCGCTCGCGGTTTCCTCGCAGCGTGCATTTGATGCATTCCGTCCTTCCGGCGTGAAAGTATTAGCTGGTGCGCCGGTCATTGAAAAAGGCATGGTTGAATCCGATTTCGCCGAGCTCGCAGCTGCCGGTGTCAAGCTATTGGGTGAGGTTGGCCTAGGTAGCGTCAAAGCCGGTGATGAGGCGCGGCAGATGGTGGCTTGGGCGCGCAAGTACGGCATACAAAGTACCATTCACACGGGTGGGCCGTCGATTCCCGGTTCAGGACTGATCGATAAAGACGTGATTCTCGAAGCCGACGCCGACATCATCGGCCATATTAATGGCGGCCATACCTCTTTACCGTACCAGCAAGTCTGTGAGTTATGCGAGCGGTCGACGCGCGGTATTGAGCTGGTCCATAACGGTAATGAGCGAATTTCCATCCTCACCGCGCGTCACGCGAATGAGTTGAAATGTTTGCACCGGGTAATTTTAGGTACCGATGGCCCTGCGGGATCGGGCGTGCAGCCGCTGGGTATTTTGCGCATGATCGCGCAGCTGGCCAGCTTGGCAGATATTCCCACCGAGCTGGCATTTTGCTTCGCTACCGGTAACACGGCGCGACTGCGCGACCTTGATTGTGGCTTGATTGAAGTTGGACGCGCGGCCGACTTTGTTTTTATGGACCGCGCGCAGCATACCGCGGGTAGAGACTTGCTGGAAAGCTTGCAGCTCGGTGATTTACCCGGTGTGGGCATGGTCATGATTGACGGCATTGTGCGCTGTCAGCGAAGTCGCAATACGCCGCCGGCGGTGGAAGTGCCGGTGATACAGCATTGAACAACTGATGCTTTATCCCTTACAGCTAATTCGTTCATAGAAAACTAATGGACTACTCCTTGCTCAGTGGCTCATCGTAAATTGAAACGCATCATTAGTTTTGATTGCGTATTTACCATTTCTTTTCATTCATTCTCGATTTTCAATCATTCGCTTATAAACCTCTAACTATTCATCACTCATGAGCACATCTAAATTTGTCTGGGAAGATCCGCTACAACTTGAGCAGCAGCTGACCGAAGAAGAGCGTATGGTGCGCGAAGCTGCTGCTGTGTACTGCCAGCAAAAGCTGATGCCGCGCGTACAGGAAGCATTTCGTCATGAGCAAACCGATCTCAGCATTTTTCGCGAGATGGGTGAGTTGGGTCTGCTTGGCCCCACCATACCGAGTGAGTATGGTGGCGCCGGACTCAACTACGTTAGCTACGGCTTGATTGCGCGTGAGGTGGAGCGGGTAGATTCTGGTTATCGTTCGATGATGAGTGTGCAAAGCTCGCTGGTGATGTTGCCAATTTATGAGTTCGGCACTGAAGCACAACGGCAGAAGTATCTGTCCAAACTGGCTACCGGCGAATGGATTGGTTGTTTTGGTCTGACTGAACCGGATCACGGCTCAGACCCGGGCAGCATGATTACGCGCGCAAAAAAAGTCGATGGTGGCTACAGCCTGACTGGTTCGAAGATGTGGATCACCAATAGCCCGATGGCTGATGTATTCGTGGTGTGGGCGAAAGATGATGAAGGTAGTATTCGCGGCTTCATCTTGGAAAAAGGATGGAAAGGCCTGACCACGCCAAAGATACATGGCAAGGTTGGTCTACGCGCTTCCACCACCGGTGAGATCGTAATGGATGGTGTATTCGTGCCAGAAGAAAATGCCTTCCCTGACGTGCGTGGCTTGAAGGGGCCATTTACCTGTCTGAATTCAGCGCGCTATGGCATTGCATGGGGCACGATGGGTGCGGCCGAATTCTGCTGGCACACCGCCCGTCAGTACACCCTCGATCGTAAGCAATTCGGTCGGCCACTGGCAGCGACACAGTTGGTGCAGAAAAAACTCGCGGATATGCAAACCGAAATTACGCTAGCGCTACAGGGGTGTCTGCGGCTCGGGCGTATGAAGGACGAGGGGACCGATGCGGTTGAGATTACCTCCATCATGAAGCGCAACTCCTGTGGCAAAGCACTCGATATCGCCCGCACGGCGCGTGACATGTTGGGGGGTAATGGGATCAGCGATGAGTATGGTGTGATCAGGCACGTGGTTAATCTTGAGGTGGTGAATACCTACGAGGGCACGCATGATATCCACGCGCTGATTCTCGGCCGCGCGCAGACGGGGATTCAGGCGTTTTTCTGAGATTGCTGGGGCTTAGGGGCTACTGAGCAGCCACTGAATTTATCGCAGTGCTTCAGCCAGTATCGCCGCAATACTCACCACATTACTCTCGTGCGCAATGCAGTCGGTGCTCCAGATGTGGCGCACACCTGCTTCACGAATCACTTGCAGTGCATCGTCGGCGAACAGCGCATGCGTCACCGCGACATCGACGGAGCTAGCACCAGCTTCAATAGCTGCGCGGGTGGCTTTGGCTAAAGTACGGCCGCTACTGGCGACATCGTCCAGGATAACGACACGTCGATCTTTCAGATCGACTGCAGGCAGTTGTACCTGCACATCCTTGTCACCGCGGCGAATTTTTTCGCAGGCCGCATGATCAAAGCCATGTTTTTTTGCAGCGCTGGCAATCCACTGCGAAGATTCACTGTCCGGGCCTAACAAAAACGCATCAGGGATTTTCTGCGCAATATAGTCACCGAGCAGTGGCGCACCACTGAGCGTGATGGCGCGTTTGACGGGTGAGGCTTCTTCCAGCGTTGATACACGGTGCAGGTGGGGATCGATCGTTACCAAGCCATCAAATACCTGCGCTAAAAAACGCCCGATGACTTTCTGACTGACCACCTCGCCCTCATGAAATGCGATGTCTTGTCGCATGTAGGCAAGGTACGGTGCGATCAGTGTAAGGTCGCTTGCGCCCAGTTGTCGCGCAGTCTGTGCGACGAACAGTAGCTCGATGAGTTTTTCGTTGGGATGCACCAGCGAGCGGTACACGATCACCTTGGCGGGCAGGGATGCGGGTAGCCGTAGTTTCAGCTCACCGTCAGGGAAGCGATGCCGATTAACGACTGCGCTGGTAAAGCCTGCAGTTTCCGCAAAACGACACGCGGTCTCTCTTTCGTCATCAAAATAAAGTACCAGCGTATCGCTCATTCAAAACTCCAGATAGGAATGCGGAATCTCAGTATCATCCCCAATCGTGTAACCACTAGCTTTTTCACACTGCTGCATCGCGAACAGTAAATCGCTGGGGAATTCTGCGTAGATGATGTAGAGCGTGTCACCACGTTTGACCCGGTCACCCAGCTTGTGCATGATATCGATACCCGCATTCGGTACCTTAGGAGCGCCAGCCAAGCGTGCGATTTTGGCGATCTGCAGGTTGTCGATGCCGAGTACCATGCCATCGCGCTCAGCCACCACTTCATGGCTCAGCCGGCCCAGCATGAAGTTATCGTGCTTGAATCCCTTAGCGCCTTGTGCCTCGATGATGGCGTGCATACGGTGCAATGCTCGACCCGACTCAAGAATATCGCGTGCGATGGAATACCCATCACCGCCTCGGACATCCGGATCAAACTCGATCATTCGACCCGCCAGATTGAGTGACTTGTGCCGTAAATCTTGGGGTGCGCGTGGATCATTTTCTAATACACGCATCACATCACGTGCCTCGAGCATGGGGCCGATACCTTGACCGATGGGTTGTCGGCCATCAGTAATCACGACCTCGAGTTTCAGGTGCATACGTGAGGCGACATACTCGAATAACTTACGCAGACGCTGAGCATCTGGCACGGTCTTGACCTTTGCCGACGGGCCAATCGGGATATCCAAGAGCAAATGCGTGGAGCCGGCAGCAATTTTTTTGGAGAGAATCGACGCGATCATCTGCGTGGTTGAATCCAGCGACAACGGGCGCTCAACTGAGATCATCACATCATCCGCCGGAGAGAGATCCGCGGTACCGCCCCAGGCCAAACAAGCACGATGTTCACGCACGATGCTTGCGATACGGTCTTGCGCCAAATTGACGTTGGCCAGTACTTCCATCGTGTCAGCGGTACCGGCGGGTGAGGTGATCGCGCGCGACGATGTTTTTGGGCAGAGCAGTCCGTGCGCAGCAACAATCGGCACTACCAGCATCGAGGTGCGGTTACCCGGTATGCCACCGATACAGTGCTTGTCGACCACCATGTGCTCCTGCCATTCCAGCCGGCGGCCGCTGGCAACCATCGCATCGGTCAGAAAGTAAATCTCATCGCGGTCGAGTTCACCGTTACTGGTAGCGATCAGGAACGCAGTCAGCTCGATCTTGGAGTAGTGGCCACCCGTGATGTCTCGCACGATCGCGTGATAATCGTCTTTTTCGAGCCGTTCACCGTTGATTTTTCGAAATAAGGCGCTCACTGAAGCGGGTTTTTCTGCATGACGCACTCTGGCCAGTGCGCCGGCTTCAACCCCGAAACGCTTGAATGCATCCTCTGACAGACCGATCTCATCGGGGCTGATAATGGCTATATCGTCAACGACATTGAGTGTTGCGGTAATCCGATGCTCGCCGGCGACAACTTCGACTTTGGATAGCGCCTGAAATCCAGCGATCCGGTAAATCAGGCAATCACGGTTTAGATAAACGACGTTCTCGAGGTTGGTATCAATCGCAACGCGTTTGAGTTTGAGATCGAGTTGTTCGTCCGAGACGGGCGCGCGCGCGTCCAGCGCAGCGGGTGGTACATCCATGAGGTCACCATCGATCTTGTTATGGTTATTGGACCTAGTCTGCGCTTGCGCAGACCAGGTTGGTTAACCCAATAGTACCGCTGGTAGCTAGCGCCACCGAAATCAAGATTACCAGCGCGGCTGGCCCCAGCGGTATTCGAAGTGACGCTGATGGTGCTGGTGGTGACGGTGGCCGTAGCCATGACCCGGACCAAATGCAGGGTCACCGTAATAGACACCGGCGGGCGGATACACCATCACAGGTGGCGGTGGTAAGTAACCGAGTACCGGCGGTAGTGGCGCATACCCGACGACGGGTGGCGGCGCGTGCACGACCAGCGGCGGTGCGTATCCACCGTAATGCACGGTCACCGCGGCGCGCGGCTGTGAGGCGATCATATTACTGACCACTGCGCCCACGACGAGGCCAGCAATCACTTCGCCGCCGTGTGCAGAAGCGCTCCCAGCGGTGACGGTCAGCAGTACCAGGGTAGCGATCTTGGTTTTCATGAGGGACTCCTTTGCCGATATTGGCAAAGCGAGTATCGAGCAAGGTCGGCGGCCGTGCCAGTGACAAATTGTGAACAGCTGTAAACAGCTCGTGGGAGTTAAATCCCTTTAGCGACGCAGCTGCTGCGGCCAGACGAAGTCGCCGTGCTCCCAGCGCCCTTCCAGCGGCGCGCGCCCGTTGGTGAACTCCATACGGCCTAGCCCATGCGGATTGCCGTCGTAGAAATCACCTTGGTAGCGGTCGCCATTGGCAAATACCCGTACGCCCGAGCCCATCATCTCGTCGTTATGGAACTCACCGTTGTATTGGCCACCATCGGCGTAGGTGTAGATGCCGCGGCCAACACGATGGCCATTCATGAAGCGGCCTTCGTAACGGTCGCCATTCAAGTAAAACAGCGTACCTTTACCGCTGAGGCGGTTGTTACGGAATTCACCCACATATCTTTTACCATCGGCATACAGCACAGTGGCGCGGCCCACCACCATACCGTCTCGGAAAATCGCTACCAGCCGGTCGCCATTTGGGTAGATATAGGTGCCGGGGCCGTCGCGGTCGAAGGTGCGATCAAACGACCCCTGGTAGCGACTGCCATCCCAGTAGTAAAGCCTTTCCCAGCCGATTGTGTTCCAGGTGAAGTCATCGATGGTGGGTGCGCGCCGGTTGGCGCAGCCTGGCAGTGCGGATACCAAGGTGCACAGCAGCAGCAAGCGGAGAGAGGACGGCGTTTTCATAGTCGGTCGCCTAGTAACAATTTAGAAACAGTTGGCGGTAATCATCTTTTTGGTGAATCGTCAGCAGTGGTGAGTACTTTAACGCTCGATTCCCCTAGGGAAATTTTGACATCAGTCAATTTCCCAAATGAAACGCTCAGCGATTACTCAAAATATTGCCGTACGGAATGCATAATTCAAATCATTGACAGTCTTTTATGCATCCCGGTGGCCTTGCCGAAATCTTCTCCACTCAGCGTGTCAACTCCCACGCCCGCTGCATCAGGTATTGAATCCTTCGATGGCCTAATGCAGCACGCCATCGACAAGGCACCGATGCAGCGCTGGTGACGCTGCAAGAAGTTGCCGGATGATGTATTTCCTTGTGCGCAGACGCGTCTTCAGGCATGACTAGGCCGACAATTTATGTAGATACAGGCTGTCACACAGTAGACTAAGCGCCCCACAGCGAATGACTACAACGAACCGATGAATCATGAAAACCGCTTCTGAATCTGAAGACGAACTCGTCGAGAACACGACCTACGACGAACTGAGCATCGGGCAGTCGGCAACACTGAACCGCACGCTTACCTTGAATGATGTTCGGGCGTTTGCTGCAGTGTCGGGTGATACCAACCCGGCGCATCTAGATCCTGCCTATGCCAACCAGACGCTATTTCATGGCGTGATCGGGCACGGTATGTGGGGCGGCGCACTGATTTCTGCCGTACTAGGCACCCAATTTCCCGGGCCGGGCACCATCTACCTGCATCAAGACCTTGACTTCACCAAGCCGGTACGGATCGGCGATACGCTGAGAGTCACGGTCACGGTGGCTGCAAAAGATGATCTGAAAAAGCGCGTCGAGTTGCAATGCGAAGTATCCAATCAACATGATGAAGTCGTATTACGCGGTATGGCGCGTGTGATAGCACCAACGCAAAAGGTCAAGCGCCCGAAGATTTCAGTACCGCAGATTCAGCTGTTTGACCCTATTGAACGTTTGAATACGCTGCTGTCACTG
>JBIKUP010000134.1:0-5056 GCA_044347535.1 Burkholderiaceae bacterium | reverse complement strand
CGGGACGCCTGCTCCTTTGGCAAAAAGACCATGCCCACGCCGTACTCTCCGGGCGGCGGCAGCACCACGCCTTGCCTCGACATTTCCTCGCGGTAAAAAGCATCCGGAATTTGAATCAGGATGCCTGCACCATCCCCCATCAGCGCATCTGCGCCAACCGCACCTCGGTGATCGAGGTTTTTCAGGATCAAGAGGCCTTGTTCGATAATCGAATGGCTCTTTTGGCCTTTGATGTGCGCGATAAAGCCGACGCCGCAGGCATCGTGCTCATTTTGTGGGTCGTAAAGGCCTTGCGCTTGCATGGCGGCACTCCGAAAAATTGCGTGGGGTCGCAGAGGATAGTGCAATGCAATAAAGGGTTCAACCGAAAAAATTAGGGTCAAATCCTAATTAAGCTGGAGGCCAACGGGCTTTCGCTTTAATTGGGGACAGATCAGGGTCTGCTGCCCTTACCTTACCTCATTTTGTGCCGGACGCCTTGGCCGACCGCGCCGAGCAGGCTGCAACCGGCGCTGGGTGAGCTTGGCAAGGGTGGCTTGAAAGGCTTCCGGCCCGAGCGCCCAGCCTTTGTGCGTGGCCGCCTCGATGGCTGCGGTTAATTCGGGGTCGGGGGGCTGGGTGCAGCGGCGCTGATAGGCGGCTTCTCGGTCGAAGGGTGTATTGCCCATCGCCCAGTACACCGGATGGTCGGTCAGCCAAGGCTGGCGTTGCAGACCCGCGTGATGCGGATAACTCGACCAGGGGTAGGCAGAAATATCCTGACTGGCGCCGCTCTGCACCGGCAAATACTCGATCAAATGCGCGCAGTCGTTGAAATAGCTGGCGGCATCCAGCACAGTGGCGCGAAAGCGGCCACCCCAAAGGCTGCCGCTGCGCTGATGACGTGCATTAAAGTAGGGGACGTAGATTCGGCCAACGGCTTGCATCATCTTGCTCAGGCCTAGCGCGTCGCTGGGCGTGGCCAGTAAATGAACCCGACCCGGCAACAATACGTAGGCATGCAAGGCGACGCGGTATTGGCGCGCCGCATCGGCCAAAGCACTCAGGAAACGCTGATAGTCCGTCTCATCGACGAATAAGACTTGCTGGTGATGCGCCAGCGCAATCAGGTAATGCAGGTGATTTGCAACCACCAACCGGGGCAGCCTCGCCATGGTCGCACCCGGCTATAGATCGCGCGAATCAATCAGAACGGGATGTCGTCATCCTCTAGATTGATGTTGGCTGGCTGGCGTCCACCCATTTGCGCGGGTGGCTGTGAAGCGCCACGGCTGCTGCCGTGATCATCCATCTGTGCTGCACCACCGCCTTGGCGACTGCCAAGCATCTGCATGACATCAGCAACGATCTCGGTGGAATACTTTTCGACGCCGTCTTTGTCAGTGTATTTGCGGGTGCGCAGCTTGCCCTCGATGTACACCTGCGAACCTTTTTTCAGGTATTGCCCCGCCACTTCCGCCAGCCTGCCGAAGAACGAAATACGATGCCATTCGGTGGCTTCTTTTTGCTCACCTGTGCTCTTGTCTTTCCATTTGTCGGTGGTCGCTACTGCGATATTGGTGATCGCATCGCCACTCGGCATATAACGTGTCTCGGGATCGCGTCCGAGGTTGCCGACGATGATGACCTTGTTCACGGATGCCATGCGAATCTCCCGATTGGAAAGAAAAAGAAATGAAAATCAGGCGGGTGCCGCTTCGCGCTGTGCACGGCGCGGCATATGTTTCATTGATGACGCGATTATAAGCCAGGCAAGTGTGACAACACAGCCCGCGGTAAACACCGCAGGTCCGCCATAGTGCTTGGCCAACAAACCGCCGCCAGCACCACCCGCAAACAAGCCGATCGCCTGCATCGTGTTGTAGATGCCGAGCGCCGCACCGCGCGCAGAGGCCGGTGCCATCCGTGATACCAGTGATGGCTGACTCGCTTCCAAAATATTGAAAGCGACAAAAAACGCGAGCAACAACGCCACCACAATTTCGAATGAGAGGTGTGTCTCTGCGATCGCGGCGCGCAATCCAATCTCTACCAGCAGCAGTAGGCCAATCGAAAACACGAATACTTGCTTCATCCTGCCACGCTTCTCGCCCAGAAAAATCGGCGGCAACATCAATATGAATGAGACAAGTACGACTGGCAGATAAATCTTCCAGTGCTGATCGATCGGCAAACCACCCGCGTCAACCAAGACATTCGGCAGAACCACGAACATCGACATCTGTATCCCGTGCAGCGCAAATACACCAAAGTTCATGCGCATTAATTCAGGATCTGTGAGCACTTTCATGAACGAGGCGCGTTCAGGTGAGCGCGGCGGCGCCTGCGGCGTGATGAATAACACGACGGCAATCGCAACTGCCGCCAGCACCGCCACCAACATGAACATGCCGCTCATGCCAATGGCGGCATACAGCAGCGGCGCCATAACCAGCGACGCCGCATAGGTCAAACCGATTGAAGCACCCACCAAGGCCATCGCCTTGGTGCGATGTTCGTCGCGCGTGGAGTCTGCGATCAGTGCAGTGACCGCGGCCGACACCGCCCCTGCCCCCTGCACTGCACGACCGATGATGACCCAAATGACATGGGTATCGATCGCCGCAATTAAGGAACCAATGATGAACAGCACCAGCCCAATCACGATGATGCGTTTGCGGCCGAAGCGATCGGACGCCAGGCCGAACGGGATTTGTCCAATCGCCTGGGTCAAGCCGTACATACCCATGGCCAAGCCGACCAGCATCGCATCTTCGCCGCCCGGCATCGACTTTGCATGCACTGCAAATACCGGCAGGATCAGAAATAGCCCGAGCATGCGCAAACCGAAAATCGAGGCGAGCGAAACCGACGCCCGAATCTCGGTTGGGGTCATGCGGCTAGCGTCAACGTCTTGGGTAACAGACATGAAAGATCAGGAGGGGTGCCGCTTGACGCGCATCGTAGACAGGTCATCAGCGGGATTTGAAAACCAGCTATAGTAACAGGTTGACCCGCACCGACCGAGTCAAGCGCTTGCAAAAAGCAGTGCGTTCGGTCACCAAAACACAGGCCAGATGGACGAAATCCGAATTCGGGGTGCGCGCACCCATAACTTGAAGAACATCAGCCTTGATCTCCCGCGCGATAAGCTGATTGTGATCACCGGCTTGTCGGGCTCAGGCAAGTCTTCGCTCGCTTTTGACACCTTGTATGCAGAAGGCCAGCGCCGCTATGTCGAGTCGCTCTCGGCATACGCGCGCCAGTTTTTGCAGCTGATGGAAAAACCAGATGTCGATTTGATTGAGGGTCTGTCACCAGCAATCTCGATCGAGCAGAAGGCAACTTCGCACAACCCGCGCTCGACTGTGGGTACGGTCACCGAGATTCATGATTATTTGCGCCTGCTGTACGCGCGCGTTGGCACCCCGCATTGCCCCGACCACCCGGAAAATCCGCTCGCCGCGCAGTCGGTGTCGCAAATGGTCGATACCGCGCTGGCAATGCCCGAAGACACCAAACTGATGATTCTGGCGCCGGTCGTTGCCAACCGCAAAGGTGAGCACCACGATCTGCTGGAGCAAATGCAAGCGCAAGGCTTTGTCCGTTTTCGTATCCAAAGCGGCACCGGCGCAGCGCGCATCTTCGAAGCGGATGAACTACCCAAGCTGAAGAAGAATGAAAAGCACAGCATTGATGTGGTGGTCGACCGGCTGAAACTGCGTGCCGATCTCAAGCAACGTCTGGCCGAAAGCTTCGAGACCGCGCTGCGCCTGGCCGAAGGTCGTGCCATCGCGCTTGAGATGGATAGCGGCAAGGAACAAATCTTTTCAAATAAATTTGCCTGCCCAACCTGCGGCTATTCATTGCAGGAACTCGAGCCGCGGCTGTTCTCGTTCAATAACCCGATGGGCGCCTGCCCCGAGTGCGATGGGCTCGGCCATATCGAGTTTTTTGATCCGAAACGAATTGTCGCCTTCCCAAATCTGTCGCTAGCATCAGGTGCAGTCAAAGGGTGGGATCGTCGCAATCAGTTTTATTTCACCATGCTGTCCTCGCTCGCGAAGCACTACGAATTCGACATCGATGCGCCATTTGAAAACTTGCCGGCGTCAGCTCAGGAGGTAGTCCTGTACGGCTCGGGCAAAGAAAAAATTCCTTTCGCCTATATCAACGAACGTGGCCGCACAGTGATTAAGGAGCACACGTTTGAAGGCGTAGTGAACAACCTGCAACGACGCTACCACGAGACTGACTCGATGGCAGTGAAAGAAGAACTCTCCAAGTTCATCAACGAAAAGCAATGTCCGGAATGTAATGGTGCTCGCTTGCGAGTCGAGGCGCGCCATGTGATGGTGGGCAACGGCCAACAGCGCCGCGCGATTTTTCAGGTGGCGGAACTACCCTTGCGTGCCGCGCTTGAATTCTTCGAAAAACTTTCCCTGAAAGGCGCGAAGAAAGATATTGCCGACCGCATCATCAAAGAAATCGTCGCCCGACTACGCTTCCTCAATAATGTTGGTCTCGACTACCTGTCGTTAGCGCGTAGCGCCGATACGCTCTCCGGTGGTGAAGCGCAGCGGATACGCCTGGCTTCACAGATCGGTTCCGGACTGACGGGCGTGATGTACGTACTCGACGAGCCGTCGATTGGATTGCATCAGCGTGACAACGACCGACTGATCACGACCCTGAAACATTTGCGCGATCTTGGCAACACCGTGTTGGTGGTTGAGCATGACGAAGATGCAATTCGCTGTGCCGACCACATCATCGACATGGGTCTGGGGGCTGGCATTCATGGCGGTGAGGTGATCGCTCAGGGCAGCCTGCAAGATATTCTGCGCAATCGTAATTCACTAACAGCGCAATATCTCAACGGTACACGCGCTATCGAGATACCGCCGCAGCGCACCGCGCCGGATCCTAAGCGACAACTCGTGATTCGTGGCGCAACCGGCAATAATTTGAAACAAGTCGATCTTCATTTGCCGGTTGGCTTGCTAACCTGCGTCACCGGCGTATCAGGTTCGGGCAAATCAACGCTGGTCAATGACACCCTGTATCACGCGCTAGC
>JBIKUP010000133.1:0-5069 GCA_044347535.1 Burkholderiaceae bacterium | reverse complement strand
TGGCGCCGCTGGTCTCGCATCTGAAAGAGCTTGGTTTGCTTGAAGCCGTGGCGTATCACCAGACTGAGTGCTTTGCGGCCGGTGTGCTGTTCGCACGTCATGAAGGTATCGTGCCCGCACCCGAGGCCAATCATGCGGTGAAGGGCGCGATTGAAGAAGCATTACGCTGCAAGCGTGAAGGTAAGAGCGAGACAATTCTGCTCAACCTGTGCGGTCATGGTCACTTCGACATGGCGGCCTACCAGAACTACTTCTCCGGCAACCTGAAAGACGAAAACTACAGCGAGCAAGAGCTGGCAATGGCCTTGGCCGGTCTGCCGAGCGTGCCGGAAGCTGCATGAACTAAATGTCATTAAAGAATCGACGCGGCTAGAAGCGTCGAAGGTCTGATCTTAAACACCGGGCGCGTCCCGGTGTTTTTTTTTGATGTGATCGCTGGAGTTGGGGCCGCGGGGGATACCGACCGGTGTTCCTCGGGGTGCGATACATAAGTACACAGCACCGTATAATCTTGGGTTATTCCAGCGCAGCGGTTCGCCCGCTTAACCTTGCCCGCTTACCCGTGAGCTACAGCGTCAAAGAAATCTTCCATACCCTGCAAGGCGAGGGCGCACAGGCCGGGCGCCCGGCGGTGTTCTGCCGCTTTGCCGGATGCAATCTGTGGAGCGGTCGCGAGGAAGATAGACTCGACGCTATCTGCCGCTTTTGCGATACCGATTTTGTGGGTATCGATGGCGTGAATGGTGGCCGCTTCGCTGATGCGCACGCCTTGGCAGCCGCGATTGATGCTCAGTGGCTGGCGAGCGACTCGCAGCACAATTATGTGGTGTTCACGGGCGGTGAGCCATTACTGCAGCTCGATGAAGCCCTGATTTCAGCGATGCACGCCCGTGGCTTTGAGGTGGCGATTGAAACCAATGGCACCTTGCCCGTACCCGCAGGCGTTGATTGGGTCTGTGTCAGCCCGAAGCAGGGCGCGGCGCTGGTGGTTGAGCGCGGTGATGAAATCAAAGTCGTGGTGCCGCAAACGGGTCAGGACCTGGCGGCTTTTGAGCAGCTGAGTTTCCAGCATTATTTTTTACAGCCGATGGATGGCCCCGATAAACAACGCAATACCGAATTCGCTATTAGCACCTGTAAGCAGCGCCCACGTTGGCGCTTGTCGGTGCAGATGCACAAGTTGCTGCAATTACCCTGAGATTCATGATCACCATTACCCGCAAACTTGAGTTCGACGCCGGTCACCGGATTCCAGACCATAAGAGTCAGTGCCGTAACCTGCACGGGCACCGCTATGTGCTTGAAATTACTCTCGTCGGTCAGGTTATCGAGCAGGAGGGAAGTTCGGACAACGGCATGATCATGGATTTCTCCGACGTTAAGGCAATCGCTCACCAGCATCTGGTGGATGTTTGGGACCATGCATTTCTGGTGTATGCCAAAGACACCCCCGTCAGAGATTTTTTGAATTCGCTACCGAATCATAAGACCGTGGTGATCGATCGGATTCCGACGGTGGAGAATCTCGCACGAACGGCATTCGACATTTTGCAGGCCGCGTTTATTGATCGCTACGGTACCGGGTTGAGGCTGCAGAAATTAGTGCTGCACGAGACGCCCAATTGCTGGGCCGAGATCACCGAGGCTGAATGACGGACCACGACTACATGCACCTGGCGCTGGCGCAGGCGGCAGAGGCACGCGCTGCTGGCGAGGTGCCCGTAGGCGCGGTGATTGTGAAAGACGGCGAGGTGATTGCGACTGGTTTTAATCGTCCAATCAGCCGCCATGACCCAACGCATCATGCAGAGATCGCCGCGCTGCGTGCCGCGGCGACGGCCGTTGGTAATTATCGTTTACCCGGTTGTACCTTGTACGTCACGCTGGAGCCTTGCGTGATGTGCGCTGGGGCGATGATGCATGCGCGGATTGCGCGCGTGGTGTTCGGCGCGCGTGACCCTAAGACGGGTGCTTGCGGATCGGTGCTAAATCTTTTTGCAAACACGCAGTTGAACCATCACGCTGAAGTCGTGGGCGGCGTGCTAGCCGACGAATGCGGCACAATGCTGTCTGATTTTTTTGCGGAGCGGCGCCAGCAGTCGCGCACAGAGCATTCATGAGCAGAACTTTTCATATTGCGGTGGTAGCGCCTAGCGGCTATGCGCCTGACCCGGCTGCGTTTGCACGCGGTCTGGACTATCTGCGCTCGCTCGGGCATACCGTGCAGGATTTTTCTGCCAGTGGCACACGCGAACAGCGCTTCGCTGCCAGCGATGCTGAGCGTGTCGCGCAACTCCATGCTGCTGCGCTTGACCCAGATGTTGAACTGGTCATCGCGCTACGTGGTGGCTATGGTCTATCGCGTTTATTGCCAGCCATTGATTTCAATCTGCTGACACGCAGTGTGCTCGAGGGTGGTAAGCGCTGGGTGGGTCATAGTGATTTCACGGTCGTTCAGTTGGCTATGCTGGCCACTGCGGGCGCGGGTAGTTTTGCCGGGCCGATGATTTGCGACGACTTCAGTCGCGCGGATTTGAGTGAATTTACGCATCAGCATTTCTGGCAGTGCGTGACGCAAGCTAGTTGTCGCATCGATGTCGAAGCACAAGGCAACCCGGTAGCGCGTATCGAAGGCACGCTGTGGGGCGGCAACTTGACCATGCTCTGCCACTTGATCGGTACGCCATGGATGCCAACGGTACAGGACGGTATTCTGTTCATCGAGGATGTGAATGAACATCCTTACCGCGTCGAGCGCACGCTGCTACAGCTGGCGCATGCCGGTGTATTGCATCAGCAGCGCGCAATCGTGTTCGGTGATTTTTCAGGCTACAAGCTGACCGACTACGATAACGGTTATGACTTCAACCAAATGCTGAGCTACCTGCGGGCACGTTTCGATATGCCGATACTGCAAGGTTTGCCGTTTGGTCATATGAAAGACAAGCTGACCTTGCCGGTCGGTGCGCGCTGTGTCCTGGATTCATCGGATAACGGATTCACTATGGCAATGCAGTCCTATCCGTCTCAGTCAGCAAAGTGATATTTCCGATCATTGGCAGTCTACGCTGGTCTAAATCGTATTTCTCTGGAGCGTGTGTTGGAAATCAAGACCGTTGAATTTGAAAAGCCCGACGCAGCTGGTGTCAGTTGCGTGACCTCGGCATGGGCCAAGGTGCCTGCACCGGTCACGCCGCAACAGCGCTTGCAGCTGAAGGAGCGCGCGCGCGCCTTGTTGAAAGAAAAGGGCGCGGTACTGGTGGCGCATTACTACGTTGACGCCGACTTGCAGGACCTCGCTGAAGAAACCGGCGGTTGCGTGTCTGACTCGCTGGAGATGGCACGTTTCGGCCGTGATCATGCTGCAAAGACCTTGGTGGTTGCTGGTGTGCGTTTTATGGGCGAGACGGCGAAGATACTCTCGCCGGATAAAACTATCTTGATGCCGGATCTCGACGCGACCTGCTCGCTGGATCTTGGCTGCCCGGTGGATGAATTCACCGCGTTCTGTGATGCGCATCCGGATCGAACTGTCGTGGTGTATGCCAACACCAGCGCAGCCGTGAAAGCGCGCGCGGATTGGATGGTGACCTCGTCGATCGGTCTCGATATCGTCAAACACCTTCACGAGCAGGGCCAGAAGATTATCTGGGCGCCAGACCGTCATCTGGGTGGTTATATTCAACAGCAGACCGGTGCCGACATGCTGTTATGGCAGGGCTCGTGCATGGTGCATGATGAATTCAAGGGTATCGAGCTCGATCTGCTGCGCGCGGAACATCCACAAGCGAAAGTGCTGGTGCACCCCGAGTCGCCGGCTGCAGTGGTTGCGCAAGCGGATGTCGTAGGGTCTACCTCGCAGCTGATAGCAGCGGCAGTGTCACTGGACGCGAAAGAATTCATCGTCGCCACCGACAACGGTATCTTGCACAAGATGCGTCAGGCCGCGCCAGGTAAGGTGTTCATCGAGGCACCGACCGCTGGTAATAGCGCCACCTGTAAGAGCTGCGCGCATTGCCCCTGGATGGCAATGAATGGTCTGCAGAATCTGATTGATGTGCTTGAAAGCGGCGCCAATGAGATTCATGTGGATGCTGCTACGCGCGAGAAAGCTGTCACCTGCATCAACCGCATGCTGGACTTTGCAGCAGCTAAAAAAGCAAATGTTCGCCCTTCATCCGACCTTGCTTCTGAGCAGAAGCTGTTTTCTGGCATCGGCCCAGCGTGAGTAGGCCCATTAACAACGGCCCATCGAGTTTAGACGCGTCAGTTATTGCGGGCAGAGCGACTTGAGCACCCTGAAGAATCCGTTCGCGCCATTTGATAATGCGCTTTCCGAGGCATTAGCAGCGAATATTCGCGCCGCGCTTGTCGAAGATATTGGTAGCGGAGACTGGACTGTGCTGCTGCTGCCTGAGTCTTCACAAGTGAAGGCGAAAGTGGTCGTTCGCGAAGACGCCGTACTTTGTGGCGCGCCGTGGTTTGAAGGCGTGATGACGCAGGTTAATCCGCATATCCGTATTCAGTGGTATTTCGCCGAGGGGGACTTGATGCCAGCAGATTCAACGGTCTGCAGCATTACTGGGCCGGCAAGGTCATTGATGACGGCCGAGCGTCCTGCGCTTAACTTCCTGCAATTGCTATCGGGTGTCGCGACGACGACGCGCGACTATGTGAAGCTAATCGAAGGAACCAAAGCCTCGATTCTCGACACACGCAAAACGCTGCCGGGTTTGCGACTCGGGCAAAAGTACGCGGTACGTGTGGGTGGTGGCAAGAACCAGCGCCTTGCGCTGTACGACGGCATTTTGATTAAAGAAAACCATATCGCCGCTGCGGGCAGTATCAAGGCGGCGATGGACGCCGCGCATTCGCTGAACGCGGGCGTTTCGATTCAAATTGAGGTTGAAACTCTTGACGAGTTAAAGCAAGCACTCGATGCGGGCGCGACCTCGGTCCTACTGGATAACTTCACCAACGACATGATGCGCGAGGCCGTTGCAATGACGGCAGGCAGGGCAGTACTCGAGGCTTCAGGTGGCGTGAATCGCGATAGCGTGCGGGCGATC
>JBIKUP010000132.1:0-5077 GCA_044347535.1 Burkholderiaceae bacterium | reverse complement strand
CGACTAAGCTTCAGTCATTCATCGCGCGCATCGCGCGCTAGAAGATCATGTATCGCCTGCTGTGGCGTTGCTTGTTCGAATAACACGCGCGCGACTGCATCCACAATCGGCATCTCAATGCTGTTCGCCGCTGCTAGTTGTCGTACGGCCTGCACACAGCGCACCCCCTCAGCAACATGACCCAGCTCGGCAGTGATGGTATCTAGCGATTTACCCGCGGCCAGTCCTAACCCCACCTGACGGTTACGCGACAAATCACCAGTGCAGGTAAGAATCAGATCACCAAGGCCGGTCAGACCCATGAAGGTTTCACTGCGACCACCGAGTGCCGTACCGAGCCGAGTGATCTCCACCAAGCCGCGCGTGATCAAAGCTGCGCGCGCGTTCAGACCTAGGCCCAAACCATCTGCGATGCCGGTCGCAATGGCGAGCACATTTTTCACGGCACCACCGACCTCGACACCAATCAAGTCATCAGTGGAGTAAACACGAATATGCGCGCCGTGGACGGCTGTCACTACCTTGTTGCGAAGTTCGGCATTCGGTGAGCCTATGGTCAGCGCACACGGCAAGCCACGGGCCACCTCGAGCGCAAATGAAGGGCCGGACAACGCACCGATGGGCAAGCCTTCACCCAATTCCTGCTGCACCAATTGATGCGGTAACAAGGCGGTATCTTGTTCAAAGCCTTTGCACAGCCACACTAGATTGGTGGGCGCTAGCGACTTCAACTCACGCAGCACCGGCCGCAATCCTGCAATCGGTGTAGCAATGATCAGCAGACCCGCGCGTGCGTGTGCGACCGCATCTGCAAGTTTTGCTGTGAATGTCAGCGTCGAGCCCAGCGTAATGCCGGGCAGATAACGCGCGTTTTGATGGGTGCTTGAAAGTAAGTCGACCTGGGCTTGGTCGCGCGCCCAAAGCATGACTGATTGACGCGATGCCAGTGTGCTTGCCAGCGCCGTTCCCCACGCGCCAGCGCCAAGGATCGCGATATTCATTCGCCCCAGACGTCGCTCGCTTTGGCGTAGCCGATATCGCCGTCGCGATGCCGCACTTTGACCCAGCTGGATACGACCGGCTCAGCCAGCTCGAGCAGTACGCCCTTGACCGCAGTAAACACGACTGGCGCTGTATCGTCAGCAGCGCTGCGAACCGTCGCTTGCGCTGCCTCTACCACCAGCATCCGCTTGTTAGTGAGTGATTTGTTCTCAACCCAAGCAAGTTCGCCAGCCGCGTCACGCACCCGGCTCCAGTCGCCGCTGGTAATCACCACCTCGACCGGCATCCCGGCTGGCGCCGCAAATAGCTTGCGGCCTTTAATGCTCGGCGCATCAAACATGATCGCCGGTCCCGGGCCGATCGCCTTGAACTCGCTAGCCGCCCATGCGGCGCTCCCTTGCGCCGTGATCGCGCCTATCAGCCACAGCAAAGAGAGACGCAGGGCGCGCATGATTTACTGTACCGGTGTGGTCGGCGCCTGCGCCAGCACTTGCTTGCGCTGCTGGTAAAAAACTTCGAAGTTGATCTCGGTCAGGTGAATCGGCGGGAAGCCACCGCGCGTGACCATGTCAGCGATGTTGGCGCGCAGGTAGGGGTAAATGATGTTGGGGCAGGCAATGCCGAGCAGCGGCTCGATTTGCTCCTCGGGCACATTGCGTACTTCGAAGATGCCGCCCTGTTTACCCTCGACCAAAAACGCGATCTTGTCGCCAATTTTTGCGGTGATAGTCACGGTGACGGTTGCTTCGTAGATGTCGTCGGCCAGCTTTTGATTACCAACATCGATCTGAACTTCGATGTTTGGACCATCCTGCTCCAGAAAAATCGCGGGCGAGTTCGGCTGCTCCAGCGACATATCTTTCAGGTAGATGCGCTGGATATTAAAAGTGGCTTGCAGCTCTTGGGCGTTTTGATCGGACATGAATTGCTTTCGTTGGGGATGTTGGGTACCGCGCTAAATGCACGGCGTGTTATGCACGGCTAGGTGAATCAATACTCGGACAATTGGGCTGAGTCGACGATGAAGGCTGCGGATCAGCCCCGCAGCAAGGGCTCGAGCCCGCCAGCACGATCAAGTGCTGACAAATCATCAAAGCCACCAACATGGGTTTCGCCAATATAAATCTGTGGAACGGTGCGGCGACCGGTCTTCTCCATCATCTCGGCGCGCTGCGCGGGTTCGAGATCAACCCGGATTTTTTCGATCTCGGCGACGCCTTTGGACTGCAAGAGACGCTCGGCCATGTTGCAATAGGGACATACTCCTGTCGTGTACATCTTGACCTTCGCGCCCATCTCGCTGCTGCTCCCTTCGTTGAAACTTATTTTGCTGTCGGCAAGCCCTGCGACCGCCACTCGTTGAAACCGCCATCGAGTACATAGACCTTATCGAAACCGGCGCGCTGCAGTACCGAAGCGCCGCGCGCGGCACGCGTACCGACGCCACACACCAGCAGCACTGGGTGTTGCTTGTCGATTTCGCTGGCGCGGGTGCCGAGTTGGTCGAGCGGGATGTTCTTCGATTGCTGCAAATGCCCGCCGCCGAACTCATCGTTCGATCGCACATCCAGAATCGTGACCTTGCCTTGATTCAAGAGCTGCGTCGCTTGCAGTGTCGAAAGCGTGTTCTTGGCCCTGAATAGCAGTGGCCAGAGGAGCGCACCGCCCGAAATGAGTGCGATCAGGATGAGTGCGATGTTGTCGATCAAGAATGTCACGGCATAGAAATTCGTTGGGGCTCAGCCGCGCATTATAAAATAATGCGCTTCACAAAGTTGGACGCGACTTATAAACCGCCAAGCTACCCGATTCCCTCAACCGCACCCCCGCTGCACCCGCTCCATGTACAAAATTGTCTTAATGCGCCACGGCGAGTCCACTTGGAACCGCGAAAATCGTTTCACCGGCTGGGCCGATATCAACCTCACCGAAAAGGGCGAGGCGCAAGCCCGCGAGGCTGGCCGCCTCCTGAAGGAGGCTGGATTCCAGTTCGACCTGACCTATACCTCCGTGCTGAGGCGCGCCATCCACACGCTATGGTTGACGCTCGAAGAAATGGACCTGATGTGGCTACCGATCGTGCATAGCTGGCGGCTAAATGAGCGGCACTACGGCGCCTTGCAAGGCCTTAACAAGGCGGATACGGCAGCGGAATACGGTGAGGAGCAGGTCATGATCTGGCGTCGTAGCTACGACATTGCGCCGATGCCGCTCGACCCGAACGACCCCCGCGTCTCATTCGACAACCCACGTTATGCCGGCCTGAGCCGCGACGAGATACCGCTGACCGAGTGCCTTAAAGATACTGTTGAGCGAGTGCTGCCCTACTGGAACGAGGTCATCGTGCCGGCGGTGCGCCAGGGTCGACAGGCCCTGATATGCGCTCATGGCAACAGTCTGCGCGGTCTTATCAAGCATCTTGACGACATTGGCGACGGCGACATCGTCAAGGTGAACATCCCGAACGCGCAGCCCTTGGTCTATGAGCTGGACGCCGATTTGAAGCCCATCCGCAACTATTATCTCGGTGATGCGGCTGCCATCGAGGCGGCCATCAAGAATATCGCTCAGCAGGGTCGGACCAGCTAGACCCGATGCCCACGGCTCGTCACTCGCTAGCCATCCTGATTACTGCGTTCGCGCTTAACTGCTTAACTACGCAGTCCGTCGCGGGAGCCGAGCCTAAGTCGACTGATCGCGCACGCCAGAAACAACAGGCCGAACAAGAGCGCACGGAACTTCGGCGCAAGCTTGACGATCTGAAGACGGATATCGTCAAGACAGAGAAAGCGCACGACCATGCCGCGGACGCACTCGCCTCCTCTGAAAAAGCTATCTCCAATGCCAATCGGACCCTGCGCGAACTGCTTGCAGAGCAGCAGCGAACTCAGCAAAAACTGCAACTGCTGTCGCAAGATCTGGGACAGCTTGAGGCTGCGGTAGCGCAGCAGCGTAAGCGACTTGAGAACATGCTACGCCAGCAATACCGAGCAGGGCAGGAGGATAGGCTGCGCTTACTGCTTTCAGGTGACAACCCGAACCGTATCGCGCGCGAAATGCGCTATCTGGGTTATGTCTCGGCAGAGCAAGTGAAAGCCATCGAAAAACTGCAACAGGACATCGCGGCGGTCGAGGCGAACAAAGCCGATGCCGAGGAAGCGCGCGCCGCTTTGGAAGATATCGCTGCCGAGCAAAGAGAGCAAAAAGCACTGCTCGAAAAAGAGAAAAGTAAACGCAAGGCGCTGGTGGCGCAGCTCTCGGACAAGCTGTCAGTGCAGCGCAAGCAGGCGGGTAATCTTGCACGCGATGAAGCACGATTGTCTGAGTTGGTCGACCGCTTAGCCGTGGTGATTGCACAGCAGCGCAAAGCCGAAGAGGAAGAGGCGCGACGCCGTGCGCGTAACAAGGCCGAAGCCGCTGCGCGCGAAAAGGCGTTGGCAGAAAAAACACGTAAAGAGTACAAGGAGAACAAAGGGCACTCCAGCGCTGCGACAAAGCCTTCTGAATCCGCCAAAACCCCTGAACGCGCTGAGCAAGTAGCTCCCGAGCCGCCGCCACCGCCGGATGGCAATGCATTTGCTGCGCTGCGTGGTAAGGGTAAATTACCCGTGAAAGGCGAGCTAGCCGCGACCTTTGGCGCCAAACGCGCGGACGGGCCGAGCTGGAAGGGGATCTTCATCAAGGCAGGTGAGGGCAGCGACGTACGCGCCGCCGGTGCCGGCGAAGTCATCTTCGCCGACTGGATGCGTGGCTTCGGTAACCTGATCATCGTTGACCACGGCGGGCAGTACCTGAGCATCTATGGCAATAATCAATCGCTACTGAGGCGTCCCGGTGACCGGGTGAAAGCAGGCGATGTCATCGCCACCGTGGGTAACAGCGGCGGCAATGAACATTCAGGTTTATACTTCGAGCTCAGGCATCAAGGGCGGGCAATCGATCCGCTCGCCTGGCTCAACAGGTGAGACATGGGCAGCAAATTGAAAAATCTAGGCTTAGTAGGACTCGGACTGATCGCCGGTATCGCCGGTTCGATGCAGTTCGACGCAATGGCCCAGCGTAACGCTAACTCACC
>JBIKUP010000129.1:0-5166 GCA_044347535.1 Burkholderiaceae bacterium | reverse complement strand
AGAAAGCAGGCCCTCCTGGCTTCGCCAACACCCCGGCCAACGCATCGCGCGTCTGGAAAATACTTATTTTGACAAGCCTGCGGCCCAAAACGGGCACGAAACAGCGGACGGGCGAACTTCCGATTGATTGCTTTTTTGTAACGCCCTACTCAGAACGCCTCGACTTCCAACGCCATCACACCCGCACTACCCTCGACAATCGCGTCGCGCGAGGCACCCGCCGTCGCTACATAGTGATCTGCAAAGAAACGCGCAGTTGCGATCTTGGTCTTGAAAAATGCCGCGTCACCGCCGCCGGCCGCCAACTTCTGCTGTGAGACCAGCGCAGCGCGCGCCATTTGCCAGCCTCCGAGCACGACGCCTGCCATTTTCAAGTAGGGCACGCTGCCGGCGAACACGGCTTTGATGTCTGCCTTGATGTTTGCGACCATGTAATCAACCACCTGCTCCATGGCATCAGCGGCAGCAGACAAGCGGCGCGCAATCGCATGCAGATCGGCGTGGTCCGCCTTGTTCAATTCAGCGACGGTTGCTCGTACTTGATTAATGATGCCTTTGGCTACAGCACCGCCATCACGCGCGGTCTTACGACCAATCAGGTCGTTCGCCTGAATTGCGGTGGTGCCCTCGTAGATCGTCAGAATCCGCGCGTCGCGGTAGTACTGGGCGGCGCCGGTTTCTTCGATGAAGCCCATACCACCGTGTACCTGTACGCCGGTCGATGCAACATCCACCGACATCTCGGTCGACCAGCCCTTCACGATCGGCACCATGAACTCGTAGAAAGTCAGATTTGCTTTTTTAGTGGCCTCATCCGGGTGGTAATGCGCAGCGTCGAAAGCCGCTGCTGTGACATAGGCCAGTGCACGTGCGGCCTCGGTCTGCGCACGCATGCTCATCAGCATACGACGTACATCCGGATGATGAATGATAGCCACCGCACCCGACGAACCTGCCAGATCACGTGACTGCACGCGGTCTCTCGCGTACTGCGTCGCCTTTTGGTAAGCGCGATCAGCCAGTGCAATGCCCTGCATACCAACGCCAAAACGCGCGGCATTCATCATGATGAACATGTACTCAAGGCCGCGATTTTCCTGGCCAACCAGATAACCGATCGCACCACCGTTGTCGCCATACTGGAGTACTGCGGTCGGGCTAGCTTTAATACCGAGCTTGTGCTCAATCGATACGCAGTGCACATCATTACGCGCACCCAAGGAGCCGTCGGCATTCACCAGAAATTTCGGCACGATGAAGAGCGAAATACCTTTCACACCCTCGGGTGCGTCCGGTGTGCGCGCTAAAACCAAGTGAATGATGTTTTCGGCCATGTCGTGCTCGCCGAACGTGATGTAAATCTTGGTACCGAAGATTTTGTAAGTGCCATCAGCCTGAGGCGTTGCGCGTGTTCGCACCAGCGCCAGATCAGAGCCGGCTTGCGGCTCGGTGAGGTTCATGGTGCCGGTCCATTCGCCCGACACCATTTTCGGGATGTACATCTGCTGCTGGGCTTCGCTGCCCGCCGTCATCAGCGCCTCGATAGCGCCATCGGTCAGCAAGGGGCACAGCGCAAACGACAAATTTGCGGCATTGACCATTTCAGCGCACGGTGTGCCGAGCAGCTTAGGCAGGCCTTGACCGCCGAATGCCTGCGGATGCTGCAGCCCTTGCCAGCCAGCCTCAACGAAACTACGAAATGCTTCCTTGAATCCGGGTGTGGTGCTGACTTCACCATTGCGCAAAACACTGGGCTGCTGATCGCCTGTCCAATTTAATGGCGCCAGCACCTCGGTGCAGAACTTCGCATTCTCTTCGAGTACCGCTTCGGCAGTATCCGGAGTCGCATCTTCACAGCCCGGCATTTCACTGATCTCATTCAATGCGGCCAGCTCGTTCATCACGAACAGCATGTCCTTCAGCGGGGCGGTGTAACTCATGAATGTCTCCGGATATTTTTCTGCTTGTGTTCTAAAACATGGAGCGCGGAACACTGCTCGCGCCAAACCAACAAGCGCCTGTCGACGCTTGCTTAATACGTTACCGGCTTAGCCGAGTTCCTTGACCAAGGCGGGCACTGCCTCGAACAAATCAGCGACCAAACCATAGTCAGCCACGCTAAAAATCGGCGCTTCAGCGTCTTTGTTGATCGCAACAATAGTCTTCGAATCTTTCATACCGGCGAGATGCTGAATCGCACCTGAAATGCCGACCGCGATATACAACTGCGGCGCAACGATCTTGCCGGTTTGGCCCACTTGCCAGTCGTTCGGTACATAGCCCGCATCAACTGCCGCGCGCGAAGCACCCATGGCAGCGCCAAGCTTGTCGGCCAGCGGCTCAAGAATCTTGAAACTCTCCGCCGAACCAATACCACGCCCGCCAGACACAATGACTTTCGCTGCGGTCAGTTCTGGGCGATCAGATTTCGCCAGTTCACGCGAGACGAAGTTGGATTTTCCGGAATCAGCCACGGCATCGATTTTCTCAATCGCTGCGCTCCCACCCGCCGCCGCCGCATCAAAACCGGTAGCACGCACCGTGATCACCTTGATCGGATCGATCGACTGAACCGTTGCAATGGCATTGCCAGCGTAGATCGGACGTTCGAAAGTATCCGGCGCGTCGACCTTGGTGATTTCCGAGATTTGGCCGACGTCGAGGCAAGCCGCTACGCGCGGCAGGATGTTCTTGCCATAAGCCGTTGCTGGCGCGAGTACATGCGTGTACTGCTTCGCAATCGACAGTGCTTGCGCGGCAACATTTTCGGCCAGACCATCGGCAAATGCAGCGTTATCGGCAACGATCACTTTTGATACACCAGTAATCTGCGCAGCTGCCGCAGCGGCTGCATCACAATTATGGCCAGCAACGAGAACATGGACATCAGCGGCGCATTGCGATGCTGCGGTAACGGTATTGAGTGTGCTTGCCTTGAGCGACGCGTTGTCGTGTTCGGCGATGACAAGTGCAGTCATGGGTGTTCCTTTTTATAGCCGGGTATCAGATAACTTTGGCTTCGTTCTTCAATTTCGCCACCAGCGTCGCGACATCGGGCACCATGGCGCCTGCTGAGCGCTTGGGCGGATCGCTCACCTTCAGTGTCTTCAGACGCGGCGACACATCGACGCCGAGTTCTTCTGGCTTGACGATATCCAGCGGTTTTTTCTTGGCCTTCATGATGTTCGGCAGCGTTACATACCGCGGCTCATTCAGGCGCAAGTCGGTAGTCACCACGGCTGGCAGCGCAAGCGAAATCGTCTCAAGGCCACCGTCGACTTCGCGCGTGACCACGGCTTTGCCGTCTTCAATTACCAACTTGGAGGCAAACGTCGCCTGCGGCCAACCGAGCAGCGCAGCGAGCATTTGTCCGGTCTGATTGCAATCGTCATCAATCGCCTGCTTACCGAGGATGACGAGTTGCGGTTGCTCTTTATCGACCAAGGCCTTGAGGAGTTTGGCAACCGCCAGCGGTTGCAAATCCAGTTCGGCGGCTGTCTCAACCAGAACAGCGCGGTCAGCACCAATCGCCATCGCAGTGCGCAGCGTCTCCTGGCACTGCGTGACGCCACATGACACCGCCACCACCTCGGTCGCCTTGCCTGCTTCTTTGACCCGCATCGCTTCTTCTACTGCGATCTCGTCGAACGGGTTCATCGACATTTTGACGTTTGCGATGTCGACACCACTACCATCAGATTTCACGCGCACTTTGACGTTGTAGTCGACCACGCGCTTGACCGGTACCAGCACTTTCATGGGAATCCTCGAGTGCGCCCCCGCAGGGCTAATTGACGTTTACGTAAACCGCGAAATTATAGGTGGGAACGAGAAGGCCGGTGTAAAGCAGCGCAGCACCCGAAATTTCAGCTTATCAGCTTGGCTAGGCTTATCGGCTTGTACAGGCTATTTGCGCTGCAGGTAGAACACGAACTCCTTGGGCTCGGCCTGGGCGTGCTCTTCATGCGACAGCAAGGTATTGCCCGTCTGACGCGCGAAGGCGTTGAAATCACGCACCGAACCAGGGTCAGTCGCCTGCACCCGCAATACATCGCCGCTGCCCATGTCGGTCAGCGCTTTTTTCGCCCGGAGAATAGGCAGCGGACATTTCAGGCCGCGGGCGTCGAGGTCTTTTTGAAATTCCATGGACTTACCCCGCCAGCCGCTGCTCGACCCAGCCACTGACCGAGGCCAGCGCCGCCGGCAAGCCAGTTGGGTCAGTGCCCCCCGCCTGCGCCATATCCGGCCGGCCACCGCCCTTGCCGCCAACTTGCTGGGCCACATGGTTGACCAAATCACCCGCCTTCACTTTGGCAGTGGCGTCAGCCGTAACGCCAGCGATCAGACTGACTTTGCCGTCGTTCACGGTCGCCAGTACGATGGCGGCGGTCTTCAGCTTGTCTTTCATTTTGTCCATCACGCTGCGCAGGGTCGGCACATCAGCGCCCTCCAGCGTCGCGGCCAGCACCTTAATGCCGTGGATATCCATTGCCTGAGCCAGCAGCTCATCGCCCTGACCCGAGGCCATTTTTGCTTTCAGCGAGGCCAGCTCTTTTTCGAGCAGCTTGACCTGTTCCTGTACCTGCGCGATGCGGCTGTTCAGCTCATCGGGTGGCGCCTTCAAGGCAGCAGCGGCCTCATTCACCCGGGCCGCGAGTGATTGCACCAGCGCCAGCGCGTTCTCGCCGGTGACGGCCTCGACTCGCCGAATACCTGCCGCGACCCCACCCTCGGACACGATCTTGAACAGACCAATGTCGCCCGTGCGATCCACATGCGTGCCACCGCAAAGCTCGGTGGATGAACCGATACCGAGCACACGTACGACGTCGCCGTATTTTTCGCCGAACAAAGCCATCGCACCGGCCTTGATCGCATCGTCATAGCCCATGTGCTGCGCGGAAGTCGCGGCGTTGCTCAAAATCTCGTGATTGACCAGTGCCTCGATGCGGCGAATTTCATCCGCGCTCAATGGTGCGTTGTGGCTGAAGTCGAAGCGGGTCTTGTCCTTGTCGACCAGTGAGCCCTTCTGCATTACATGCCCACCGAGTACCAGACGCAGTGCCTTGTGCATCAGGTGCGTGGCTGAGTGATTACGCATGGTCGACGCGCGCACTTGCGCATCTACCTTGGTGGATATCGCATCACCGACCGACAAAGCGCCAT
>JBIKUP010000128.1:0-5175 GCA_044347535.1 Burkholderiaceae bacterium | reverse complement strand
CTGCTACGCGTATGCGCCGCATGCGCAAGGATGCATTCTCGCGCGCGATGATGCGCGAAAATGTCATCACGCCCGCCGATCTGATTTATCCCGTCTTCATTCTCGATGGCGAGAAAAAGCGTGAAGCGGTGCCATCAATGCCCGGCGTAGAACGTTTGTCAGTCGACCTGTTGATGCCAGTTGCCGAGGAATGTGTGTCACTGGGTATACCAGTGCTGGCCCTGTTCCCTGTGATCGACCCGCAGCTGAAAACACCTGACGGCATTGAAGCGACCAACCCGAAGGGTTTGGTACCGCGCGCAGTGCGTGAGCTAAAGCAACGCTTCCCGGAACTGGGCGTGTTGACCGATGTCGCGCTTGATCCGTACACCAGTCATGGTCAGGATGGTGTGCTGAATGAAGACGGCTATGTATTGAATGACGAGACCACTGCAATGCTGGTCCAGCAGGCGCTGACACAAGCCGCAGCGGGTGTCGATATCGTCGCCCCGTCCGACATGATGGATGGCCGGATCGGCGCGATTCGCAGCGCGCTGGAGACCAATGGGCATATCTACACTCGCATCATGGCCTATTCGGCAAAGTATGCCTCGGCGTTTTATGGCCCGTTCCGCGATGCGGTGGGCTCGGCCGCCAATCTGGGTAAAGGCAACAAGGCCACTTACCAAATGGATCCGGGCAATTCAGATGAGGCCTTGCGTGAAGTCGCGCTCGACCTTGCCGAGGGTGCGGATATGGTGATGGTGAAGCCTGGCATGCCTTATCTCGATATCGTGCGTCTCGTGAAACAGGAATTCAAAGTGCCCACGTTTGCGTACCAAGTGAGCGGCGAGTACGCCATGATCAAGGCGGCGTCGCAAAACGGCTGGCTCGACCATGACAAAGCTATGATGGAGGCGATGCTCTGCTTTAAACGTGCCGGCGCAGATGGTGTGCTGACCTACTTTGCGAGGGATATCGCGCGCCTGGTCAAAGGCATCTAAAGTTGTAGAAACGGCTGCTTGAAACAGCGCGGATTGAAGGCGACCTATTCCGCTTTTTGTAATGACTGCAGAAATTGCTCTGGCGACTGATAGCCAATCACGCGTGTGCCGCGAATCTCGGTACCATGTGCGTCGAACAAAATGATGCCGGGCGGGCCGAATAAACCGAAGCGTTTCAGTAGTGCCTTGTCGTCGGCGTTGTTGGCAGTGACATCAGCCTGCAGCAGCAGCATCTGGTCCAGCTTCGTTTTCACCTCCGGATTAGTGAAGGTGAGTTTTTCCATCTCGATACAAGACACGCACCAGTCGGCGTAGAAATCGAGCATGACGCGCCGCCCTCCGGTGTTGGCTAGTGCCGCATCGAGTTCCGCGATGCTTCGTACACGCGTGAATGCAGTCTTCTGATGCTGCTGCCCACGCAGCTGGGCCAGCGGCGACCATGCATCACGCCCTCCCGTGGCAAGCCCCAGCAGTTGCACTCCGCCAAGGGCGATAAAAACAGTACCCATCATCCGGGCACGCCAGACTAGGGACTTGTCACGCATCAGGAACACGCCATAGCCAGCACCCAGCAAGCCCCAGCCCAGCATCAGTAGCCAGGCCGGTATCAGCGACGACACCATCCACAAGGCGAGCGCCAGCATCAGGACGCCGAAAAAATGCTTCACGGTCTGCATCCAGGCGCCCGCGCGCGGCAACAGCGAGCCCGCTGATATACCGACTAGCAGCAGGGGTACACTCATGCCAACAGCCATCGCGAACAAGGCGCTGCCACCGATCAGTACGTTGCGGGTTTGACTGATGTAGACCAGCGCACCGGCCAGTGGTGCGGCGACACAAGGCCCGACGATCAATGCAGAGATTGCGCCCATCACGAATACGCCGAGCAGCTTGCCGCCGCGCTGACGCTCGGACAAACGCGTCAAGGCGAGCTGCAGCGACGCAGGCACTTGCAACTGGTAGACGTCGAACATTGAGAGCGCCATCACCGCCATCAAAATCGCAAACGCAGAAAGAATCGGCGGGCTTTGCAGCGTGGCAGATAGGCCTTCGCCGATCAGGCCGGCGGCAATACCGAGTGCGGTGTAAACCAATGCCATACCCAGCGAGTAGGCGACTGCCAGCAATAAGCCGCGCTGGCGGCTGGTCTGCGCACCCTCACCGGCGATGATGAACGACAGAATCGGCACCATCGGTAATACGCAAGGCGTGAATGAGAGACCCAGACCGAGTAGCAGGAATAGCGGCAGGATCAGCAGCAAACGCCCACTCGCAAGCGACGCTTCGATGCGACCCATCTCGCCATGGGCGGCCGGCGTGGCGACATCAACCCCACTGTTCGCCGTTGACAAGGTAGCGACTGACTCCATCGGCGGATAGCACAGGCCTTTGTCAGCACAACCTTGGCTCGTTACTTTCAACTGAAAAGGCCCGCTGGCCTGCACCGGAATCGCTATCGTCAGTTGCTGCCTGAGGGTCTCCAGTTCTTTGTCGAAATTCGGATCGAATTTGATTGTGCCCCGTGGGATCTCGACCTTGCCCAGCGTCGCACCCTCGGCGGATACGGTGATTTTGTCGCGGTACATGTAGTAGCCATCGGCGATCCGAAAGCTCACTTCGATGGTCGCCGTATCGCGCATACGGGCACTGAAAGCAAACGCTTGCTCGGGCGCAAGGAAATCTTGCGCTTGCACCGACGGCGCAACAAAGCATAGGGCCGCAACAAACCAGAGGGCAGCTCTGACCAGATCGCATTGAACAAGCCAGTTACGCATGTTTGTCGCTAGCGGTTTCAGCCGACACCCATTGCAGATAAGGGGCATAGCCTTCGGTGATTGGCCAAGCGATCAGCTCGGGGACATCGTAGGGATGGGCACTGACGAGCGTCTGTTGCAACTGAGCATAGTGCTGGCGAGTAGTTTTGATCAGCAACGTGACCTCATCAGCCTGCTCAATTTGCCCCTGCCAACGGTAGACGGATTGCACACCCGGCAAAATATTCACACACGCCGCCAATTTGGTTTCGACCAGGGCGCGTGCCAAGGCATGCGCGCTCGCATGATCTGGCGCATTCGACATCACCATCAAAACCTGCGCATCGCTCATCAGCACCTCTGCAACAGTTACTTCAATAAACGCCTGCGGGTGAGTACGGTCGCGAGATAGAAACCGACCACGATGTAAGCCAACAAGATCGCCAAGTCCCTGAATGGATCCTCAGGCATGCCACCCAGCAGCAATGGTCGCACAAGACGCACCGCCGCGCCGAGCGGCAAGATGCCTGCGACTGACTGCAGCCAACCCGGTAGCTGGGTTGCCGGGTAGTAAACGCCCGACAGAAAAATCATCGGTGTCAGCACCAGGGTGAAGTAGTAGGTGAAGAAATCGTACGCCTTGGCAATCGCGTTCACGATCAATGCAATCGATGCGAAACACACGCCGATGATTAACAACAGCGGTGGCACCAACAGCGTGGTGGGATGCAGGCCGATTCCCAGCGCGAACAGCACCAGCAAGATGGCCAAGCCTGAGATCATGGCTTTGCTGGCAGCCCATAGCATTTCGGCGAGCACGATATCGTCGAGCTCCAACGGCGTATTCAGCAAAGACTCCCAGGTCTTTTGCACATGCATACGTGAAAACGCCGAATACAGAGACTCGAATGAAGCAGCCATCATCACGGACATACAGATTGAGCCACTCGCGAGGTACTCGATATAGGGCACGCCCTCGATTTGCTGCAGCAAACTGCCGAGGCCGTAGCCAAACGCCAGCAAGGTGATCATCGGCTCGGCGATGTTACCGATGACACTCGCTACCGCGAGCTTGCGCCACACCAGCAGGTTACGGCGCCAGACGGGTATGAACCGCAGGCCGAGTCCGGGTAAACGATAGTGGAGTGCGCTCATCTCAATCCCTCATCTCACGACCGGTCAGCTTAAGGAAAAGGTCTTCCAAATTTGCAGGTCGGTGCAAATAACGTAAGCCGGAAGCGTGCGACAAACTTTGCAGTAATGGTTCGGCATGCTGGGTGTAGCAGAAAACCGTGTCACCACTAATTTCGACGCGCTCTGCCATCGCACGGGCTTGCTCTGCCCAAGTAGAAGCCTGATCACCATACACCTCAATCACTTGTGGCTCGATATGCTGAGCGATCAGCTCACGTGGCCCACCCTCGGCGATCAGCCGACCATGATCAATTACTGCGAGCCGATTGCACAGACGCTCCGCCTCATCCATGAAGTGTGTGGTCAGCAGAATGGTTTTGCCCGCTGCGAGCAGGGCTTTCAGTCGTTCCCAGATCATGTGCCTGGCTTGCGGATCAAGCCCGGTGGTTGGCTCGTCCATGAAGATCAGATCGGGGTCATTCACCAAGGCACGTGCCAGTGTGAGTCGACGTTTCATGCCACCCGATAACTCGCCGAGGCGCGCATGGCGCTTGTTGGCGAGATTAGAGAACTCGAGTAACCAGTCGAGTCGCGCATGAATTTGCGACGGCTGCATGCCAAAGTAGCGTCCGTACACCAACAGGTTTTCTTCTACCGTGAAATCCGGATCGAGGCTGTCCATCTGCGGCACGACCCCGATCTTCAGCCTTGCGCGGCGTGCGTCTCGGGGCACCGAGTGTCCGACCAAAGTAATTTGCCCACTATCAGGCACTGTCAGCCCGAGACACAGCCGCAAGGTAGTCGTCTTGCCAGCGCCGTTCGGCCCCAACAAGCCATAGCACTCGCCGCGCTCCAGCGCGAACGACACATCGTCGATTACGATATGTCGGTCTGTGCCTTCGCCGTAGGATTTACGCAGATGTTCAACAGTCAGGATGGGCATAAATTCACGCTCAAAAAACAAAGCCAGGCGCTTGGCCTGGCTTGATACTGCAGCACTAAGGGTAGCGCGTTTACTCTGCTGCGACCGCTTCGCTGTTGTCTGGACGGTCGACCAGTTCAACGAAAGCCATCGGCGCATTGTCACCTTGGCGGAATCCCATTTTCAGGATGCGCAGGTAGCCGCCGTTACGCGCCTTATAGCGTGGGCCGATCTCTGCGAATAGCTTGACCACGATATCGCGATCGCGCAAACGCGAAAATGCCAAACGCTTATTGGCCAAGGTATCAACCTTGCCGAGCGTGATGATCGGCTCGACAACGCGACGCAGTTCTTTCGCCTTGGGGACAGTTGTCTTGATGGC
>JBIKUP010000127.1:0-5220 GCA_044347535.1 Burkholderiaceae bacterium | reverse complement strand
TGAGTCATATCTCGCAATCATCAGCAAGCTTACCTACTAAACCTTAATCACCCTCCATGAGCGACGCCGCGCCACCGATCGATGTCGCGGTTGGTATTCTGATGAAGCCGAATGGTGATGTACTACTCGGCTCTCGTCCCGAAGGTAAACCGTATGCAGGTTACTGGGAATTCCCGGGCGGTAAAGTCGAAGCCGGTGAGGCGGTACTCGACGCGCTGAAGCGTGAATTCGCTGAAGAGATTGGTGTGAACATCATCTCTGCCGAGCCATGGTGTGGCGTTGAGCATGTTTATCCGCATGCCCATGTCCGGCTGCATTTCTTTATCAGTCGTGAATGGCAGGGTGAGCCGCATGCGCTGGAGGGGCAGCAGCTCGCATGGCAAGGGCAAATGCAACTCGAGCCGATTCTGCCGGCGACGATTCCCTTGTTGGTGTGGTTGGATCAGCTGCGGTTTGGGGAAATCAGCAGCTAGCGCTAACGCAGCTTAGTGCGCAGGGCCGTCAGGTTCTTGCTCTTCTTCCGGTGATGCACCCGGGATTTTGTATTTTTCTTCTGCCCACGCGCCTAAATCAATTTGTTTGCAGCGCGCTGAGCAAAAGGGTCGATACGCGTTTTCGGCACGCCACTCGACCTTGGCGCTGCAGGTAGGGCAATCAACGACAGCGGCCATCAGTTCAGGGTAATCAGAAATTACAGAGTGTCAGATCGAACGGCACATCGCCCTCGAAGGGTTTTGGTTTCATGTCGCCGCCCTGCGTCGTGAAGCGTATCCACAGCACATATTTGTTGGCTGAGATTTCCGGAATAGCACCGAGCTTTTCGTCGATATGCACGCGTAGCATCTGATACGTACGACCTTGCAGCATCTGCTGAAAGCTGCCGGAGATGGCGACGATCTGTGTTGCACGTCCAGATTCGCGCAGGAGTCGCAGCACGATATTTATAGCGGAGAACAGCGGCTCAAGCGGACCGAACCAGCCCATGATGTCGCTGCGACGCTGCTCGGCAGGTTGCGACTGCCACGCATGGTAAGACGGAAGATCAAACTCGCAAGCACCACCCGGAATAATGGTGCGGCCGCGAATGCTCATCAGCCATTCGTTCTCGCGGATATGCTGGCCTGTTCTGCCCTGCAGGCCGAGCAATGCGGCACTGGTTTTTTCGATGTCGGACAGAATGGCATCAAGGCGAGATGCCTCGACATTCGGGTTGGCTTTAAAGCCGAGCAAGGTCTGCTTTTGACGTTCGAGTTCTTGAAGCAAATCGGATTTCAGATCGGCGCGCCCGGAAACCTCCAGCATCTCGTAAATCGTCGCGAGCGCGACATGATGCTGTAGCGGGTGGTCGTGCTGAATGAAGAAACTGAACTTCTCGTACAGATCCTCAAGTCGAAGAAGCGTGCGAATACGCTCGTTGAAAGGGTATTCGTAGACGGTCAAGGAATTTCCCCGAGGATTAACCAGAAAATTTTCACAGATTCTGACTGAAGCAGCGGGAAATTACAAACCTCCTGCACGTTTTTTTGCTGCCAGCACCAGATATTCTCTGTGCAGTCGCTCGACGGCGGCTGCGATCGCCTCACGCGGGCCATCATTGACAATCACGTCATCCGCCACCGCCAGCCTTTCGCTGCGCTGCACCTGAGTCGCCATGATGGCTTCGACTTGTGCAACTGAAAACTGATTACGGGCCTGGACCCGCTCGATTTGCATCGCCTCTGGGCAGTCAACCACCAGCACACGGTCGACGCGATCGACCCAACGCCCTGATTCAACGAGCAAAGGCACGACGAATACAAGGTAGTCGCCATCACTGCGCTGGGCCGCTGCCTCTGTTTCTTGTGCGATCAGGGGATGCAGGATTTTTTCAAGTTGCTGTCGCGCTGCAGCATGGGCGAACACATGGTCGCGCATACGCGCTCGGTTGAGTGCGCCATCACTTGTTAAAAATGCATCACCAAAAGTTTGTTGGATCAGCGGCATCGCCAAGCCGCCGGCTGCGGTCAGTTGATGCGCGATTTGATCGGTGTCGATCACGCCGGCACCTTGTGCGGCAAACAAGTCTGCGACTAGCGACTTGCCGCTACCGATACCACCGGTCAGCCCGACTGAAAAAAGTTCGCTGCTCATGAATGACTGGTTTTTATCCAAAGATCCATGATGTCCTGACCATAGAGCAGCGCGATGAATCCTGCCAGCGCAAGAAAGGGCCCGAACGGAATCGGTTTATCACGCTGATGCCCACGCAGCAGAATCAGCAGCACGCCGACCACTGCCCCTACGGCCGAAGAGAGCAGGACGATCAGCGGCAACAGATACCAGCCTAGCCAAGCACCGAGCGCGGCCAATAACTTGAAGTCGCCATAGCCCATGCCTTCTTTACCGGTGATCAAGCGATAGCCCCAGTACACCAGCCACAGCAGCAGATAACCGGCGGCAGCACCAATCACCGCATCAGGTAGCGGCGTGAAGGTGGCAGATAGGTTGAACAACAAGCCAACCCACAGCAGCGGCAGGGTGAGATCGTCCGGCAGGAACTGGGTATCCAGATCAATGAAGGCGAGTGCGAGCATGGTCCAGACCAGCAGCAAGCCTGCTAATCCGTTCACGTCGCTGCCCAAGCGCCACACCACAAAGCCGGACAGTAACGCCGCCAGCAACTCGACCAAAGGATAGCGTGGCGAGATCGGCGCACGGCAGTAGCGACAACGACCGCGCAGCCAGACCCAACTGATCAGCGGAATATTCTCGCCGGCCGTGAGCGTGTGGCCGCAGGCCGGGCAGGCCGAACGCGGGAACAGCAAGTTGTAATGACCGTTATGGGGTTCTGGCTCATCGCGCTCGACCGCGATGAAGTTCTCGGTCTCGCGCTGGAGCATCACCGGTATGCGATGGATTACGACATTCAAAAAGCTGCCCACCACCAAGCCGATCAGCATCCAGCATAAGGTAGTGAGTGCAATACCGGGTGGCGCGTCGATGAGCGCCGCGAGCAGTGCATCCATCAGACCACCGAACCCAGCTTGAAAATCGGCAGATACATGGCGATGACTAATCCTCCAATCAGGCCGCCGAGAAACACCATGATGATGGGCTCCATGAGCGACGACAGTGATGCCACGGCGGCGTCGACTTCTTCTTCGTAGAACTCTGCAACTTTGCGCAGCATTTCATCCAGCGAACCCGATTCTTCACCGATCGCCGCCATTTGCGTTGCCATTGCAGGAAATATCTGTACCTGTTGCATCGCCACGGCGAGTGATGTCCCGCTAGCGACTGACAATGCAATTTTTTGCGTCGCCTCATGGTACACCGCATTACCTGAGGCACCGCCGACCGATTCGAGCGATTCTACCAATGGCACACCCGCCGAGAACATCGTGGCCAGCGTCCGCGTCCAGCGCGCTACCACGGCTTTCATGATCACCGGCCCGAACACCGGCAGCTTCAGAAGTAGGCGGTCAGTAGCCGCCTGCATCGATGCTGAACGCTTCCAGCTACGTACGAATAAAAAAGTACTGATAGCCGTGCCACCAAACACGATCGGCCAGTAGGCGACAAACTGATCCGACAGCCAGATCACGAATAATGTAGGTAACGGCAGCTCCGCACCAAAGCTCTCGAACACGCTTTTGAACGACGGCACCACCCAGATCATGATCACTGCAGTCACAATCACCGCCACGGCCAGCACTGCGGCTGGATAGAACATGGCTGACTTGATCTTGCCTTTGAGGGCCAGTGTTTTTTCTTTGTAGGTAGCTAGCCGCGCCAGCAGGTCATCCAAAATGCCGGCTTGCTCACCCGCGTTGACCAAGTTGCAGAAAAGCTTGTCGAAGTACTGCGGGTAGCGTTTGAAGGCTTGCGACAAACTGGTACCTGTCTCGACATCCGCACGAATATCCAGCAGCAGCCGCGACACGGCAGGATTGGCATGGCCGCGTGCGACGATATCGAAGGACTGCAGTAAAGGCACACCGGCTTTCTTCATGGTGGCCAGCTGGCGAGTAAACACGCAAAGATCTTTCTCGCTGATTCGGCGAGAGCGCGGCAGTTGTTTTTTCTTGATTGTGCTGACTTGTATGCCTTGCCGACGGAGTTGTAGTTTAGCGGCGGGCGCGCTGTCAGCGCGTATCTCTCCGCTAGTGGTGCGTTGTAATCGATCAAGGCCTTGCCAGGAAAATGTTTGTTCAGCAGATCGCGGTTTTTTGGCGACTGGGGTGGCTAGCTCAGGCATTGGTGCACCCTAAGATTTCATCCAAACTGGTTAAGCCTTGCTTTACTTTCATCAATCCTGCCTCCCGTAAGGTTCTAACGCCCTCCCGCTTGGCCTGTGCCTCTACCTCCAGCGCAGTGCCTTGAGCAAGGATGATGGCTTCGATAGCTTCTGATATCGGCATAACCTGGTACACGCCCACCCGTCCCTTGTAGCCACTGCCATTGCAGCGCTCACAACCTACTGCGCGATAGGGTGTCCAACCACTCAGGTCGGCTTCTGCAAAGCCGGCTGCTAAAAACGCATCGACAGCAATCGGCTCGGGTTGTTTGCAACTACATAGCCGTCGCGCTAGGCGCTGCGCGATGATTAGACTGACTGCAGACGCGATATTGAAAGGTGCCACTCCCATATTCAGCAGCCGCGTCAGTGTCGAGGGTGCATCGTTGGTGTGTAAGGTTGAGAACACCATGTGGCCGGTTTGCGCTGCCTTGATCGCGATATCCGCTGTCTCAAGGTCCCGAATTTCGCCCACCATCACAATATCCGGGTCTTGCCGCAGAAATGCGCGTAGCGCTACCGGAAACGTCAGGCCAGCGCGCTCATTGATATTGACTTGGTTAATTCCGGGTAAATTGATTTCTGCCGGGTCTTCAGCGGTGGCGATGTTGATGCCCGGTTTGTTCAGAATATTCAGGCAGGTATAGAGCGATACGGTCTTACCAGAGCCGGTAGGGCCAGTCACCAACACCATGCCGTAGGGGCGGTGAATCGCATCAAGCAGTAACGCTTTTTGATCGGGATCGTAGCCGAGTGCGTCGATGCCGAGTTGCGCCTGACTACCATCGAGAATACGCATCACGATTTTTTCACCGAATAGCGTCGGAAGTGTTGATACCCGAAAATCAATGCTGCGGGTACCGGAGACCGACAGCTTCATGCGGCCATCTTGAGGCACACGTTTTTCAGAGATATCCAGACGTGAGATGACCTTGATACGCGAG
>JBIKUP010000161.1:0-4524 GCA_044347535.1 Burkholderiaceae bacterium | reverse complement strand
TGGATTAAAGGCACGGTCGCGCTATCGAAGCACGACGAGATCGAAGTCGATACCAAGGGCCAAACCTCGGTGCCAGGTGTGTTTGCCGCCGGCGATGTGACGACAGTGCCATACAAGCAGATCATTATCGCAATGGGTGAAGGTGCCAAAGCCTCCTTGAGCGCGTTTGACTATTTGATCCGACACTCAGCACCATCAGCACCATCAGCACAAGCAGCGCCGGAGACATTGCCTCTCGCCGCTTGATGCCCTATAGGTCTACGATAAAAAACGCCCTCGCGATGAGGGCGTTTTCGTTCATGCTACGAGCTAAAGAAAATCCACGTGTCTCGCGCCGCCTGACCAGCAAGCCGCGCTGAACGTTGTGCGCTCGCAGGAGGGCAACTTAATCAGCCGCCCACCACTTCTTGCTTGAACTTCAGGCGCCATGCGTGCAGCAGTGGCTCGGTGTAGCCCGAAGGTTGTACCGCGCCTTTGAACACGAGGTCACTGGCTGCACGGAAGGCATGTGATTGTTCAAGATCAGGCGCCATTGGTCGGTAGTGCGGGTCACCGGCATTTTGTTGGTCGACGATTTTTGCCATGCGCGCCAAAGTCGCTTTGACTTGCGCTTCAGTGATCACACCGTGGCGCAACCAGTTCGCAATATGCTGGCTGGAGATACGCAAAGTGGCCCGGTCCTCCATTAATGCAACGTTATGAATATCGGGTACTTTGGAGCAGCCGATGCCTTGCTCCACCCAGCGCACCACGTAACCCAGTATGCCCTGCGTATTGTTGTCGAGCTCTTCCTGAATTTCTTGGGCCGACCAGTTGGGCGCATCGACAATCGGCACCGCCAACAACTGGTCGCGTAGCTGTTGCAACTCAGCGGTGTTATCTTGCTGCTCAAGCTCACGCTGGGTATCGAACACATCCACTTGGTGATAGTGCAGGGCATGTAGCACTGCGGCTGTTGGCGAAGGTACCCACGCGGTATTGGCACCAGATTTTGGATGTCCGATTTTTTGGTCCAACATCGCAGCCATCAGATCAGGCATCGCCCACATACCCTTACCGATTTGTGCGCGACCGCGCAAACCGCAACTCAAGCCCGTCAGCACATTGCTACGCTCATAGGCCGCTAGCCATGTCGAGGTTTTCATGTGGCCCTTACGCAGCATGGGCCCGCCGAGTAACGAGGAGTGAATCTCGTCGCCGGTGCGATCAAGGAAACCGGTGTTGATGAAGGCGACTCGTGCTGCTGCTTCTTGCAGGCAGGCCTTGAGGTTCGTGGAGGTGCGGCGCTCTTCATCCATGATGCCGAGCTTGACGGTGTTCTCTTTCAAGCCGAGCAAGGATTCAACGCGCCCGAACAACTCGACAGCAAACGCGACTTCTTTTGGCCCATGCATCTTCGGCTTGACGATATACACCGAGCCAGCGCGGGTATTGCAGATAGCCTGTGAAGCAGGGCGGCGCAAATCATGCAGCGCGATGGTCGTCGTGACAACGGCATCCAAAATACCTTCTGGGATTTCTTTGCCATCACCAATCAAGATCGCCGGATTGGTCATCAGGTGGCCCACATTGCGTAAGAACAGCAATGAACGCCCATGTAGTTTCAGCGTCTTGCCATCAGCGCCGTGGTACTCACGGTCTGGGCTCAGCGTGCGCTGAAATGTTTTATCGCCCTTGCTCACCTGCTCTACGAGTGTGCCTTTCAAGATGCCAAGCCAATTCTCGTAGGCAGCGACTTTATCGGTGCCATCCACCACTGCCACCGAATCTTCAAGGTCAAGAATGGTTGACAAGGCCGATTCGACAACGATGTCGGCCACGCCCGCGATATCTTGTTTACCGATCGTGCTATTGCGATTGATACGAAGCTCGATGTGCAAACCATTATTTTTCAGCAGCACCGCTGTCGGGGCCGATGCCTCGCCCTGATAACCGACAAACTTCGACGCATCGGCGAGTCCAGTCGCACTGCCGTCTTGCATAACCGCTTTCAGATACGCACCATCTACAGAGTACTCGGCAACATCTGCGTGCGAGCCCGCTGCGAGTGGCACTACCTGATCCAGGAAGCCTCGGGCGAACGCAATCACCTTTGCGCCGCGTACCGCGTTATATCCACCATCACGCGTCGCACCATCGGTCTCGGGAAGGGCGTCAGTACCGTAGAGCGCGTCGTACAGTGAGCCCCAGCGAGCGTTCGCCGCATTCAACACATAACGAGCATTCAGAATCGGCACCACCAGCTGCGGACCCGCAGTGGTTGATAGCTCTGCATCGACATGGTCAGTGGTGACTTTTACTGCTTTCGGTACCGGCAACAGGTAGCCGATCGACTCCAGAAACTTGCGATAGGCAGGTATGTCTCGAACTGGCCCGGGGTGGGCGCTGTGCCAGGCATCCAGCTCGCTCTGTAAGCGATCGCGCTCGGCCAGCAGCTGGGCATTCTTCGGCGACAAATCATGGACGATTTGCGCGAAGCCACGCCACCAACGGTCGCTGTCGATGCCGGTGCCTGGTAGAACCTTGTCCTCGATAAAGCGGTACAGGATGGTATCCACCTGCAAATCGTGGCAAGCGGTGCGTGCTGTCATTTGTGATTCCTCGATGAGTTGATGTGTTGTGGTTGTTTAGATTTATCGGCGGGCTTTAATGTCCCCCGCGCTGCCGGACAAATTGAAGCAAGTCATTCAGCGAGCGGCCCTCACCATTCGGTGTGACCCCAAGTACTTCTAACGGTGCTGCCGCGCGGTTCACCCAGAAGGTGGGATAACCAAACCAGGCAGCACCGCAAATATCCCAGCCATTACTTGAGACGAATAAACAATTTTCCGCCGCCAAGCCCAAAGTGCTGGTACCGAGACGGTACGTCTCCGGCGCGGTTTTGAATTTTTTCACGCTATGCGCCGACAGCACATGGCTGAACAAGCCGTCCATGCCTGCCGCTTTGATCACTGGGTCCAGCATGTCTGGGTTGCCGTTGGAGAGAACAGCGAGCGTGAGCCCATCGCGCTTCAGCTCGTTCAGTACGTTGAGATTTTCCGGGAACGGTGTCAGCCGGTTGTACTGATTCATGAGCTGCGATTGCGACTCTGGGCTGAGTTTGAGGCCAAGCCGGCTGCACGCAAATTGCAGTGCGTCGCGGGTGACTTCATCGAACGGCTGATAGGTATCGGACAGCGTGCGTAGGCGCGTGTATTCAATTTGCTTGTCGCGCCAGAGATTTGCCAAAGCAGCACCCTGCCCCGGAAACTGGCGCTCAGCTTCGGCGGCAATAGCGTAGACGTCAAACAGCGTACCGTAAGCGTCAAAAAGAATGGCTTGATAAGACATACTGCGCAAGGGCGATTAAACGTCGATGTTCCCCGCCGCGAGCGCATTGGTCTCGATGAATGCTCGGCGCGGTTCAACCTCATCACCCATCAGGGTGGCAAAGATCTGATCGGCAGCAATTGCATCTTCAATCTGCACCCTGAGCAAACGTCGCACCGCGGGGTCCATGGTGGTTTCCCACAACTGATCCGGATTCATCTCGCCCAGCCCTTTGTAGCGCTGTTTGCTGACCCCGCGTTCCGCTTCGTCACGCAGCCAGGCCATGGCCTGTCGAAAATCGCTGATTGCGTGCTCGCGCATTTTCTCGCCACTGCCACGGCGGATCAACGCACCTAGTCCGATCAAACCCTTGAATGTGGCGGCAGCTTCAAACAACAAGCCATAGTCCGGACTATCTACAAATTCTGCATCAATGATGCTGAGACGAAGGTTGCCGTGGTGCTGACGCTCAATGCGCAAGCGTAGCGCAGCGGACAATGCTTGCGTATTGACGCTGACTCGTACCATCGGGTCATTTATGGCTGTGGCCAATGCTTGTGCGCTAGCCTCGGCAGCCTCTTCACTCGACAAATCCAGCGTTACTCCGTTCATGATCGCGGCGAGCGCTGCATCATCGATGACTCTCGACAAGCGCTGAACAATCGCGTTGGCGGTGTTGTACTTCCTGACTAGCTCATTAAGTGCCTCACCCGCAATCGGGGCAGCGCCTTCTGTTGGCAACAACGCCGCGTCTTGCAGCGCGATCTGCATCATGTAGCTGGTTTCTTCGAGATCATCTTTCAGATAGCGCTCATCCTTGCCGTGCTTGACCTTGTACAGCGGCGGCTGAGCGATATAAACATGGCCACGCTCGACTAGCTGCGGCATCTGACGATACAACAGCGTTAACAGCAGGGTGCGAATATGCGCGCCGTCTACATCGGCATCGGTCATGATGATGATGCGGTGATAGCGCAACTTCTCGATATTAAATTCGTCCGCACCAATCGACGTACCCAAGGTCGCAATCAGTGTGGTGATCTGCTCGGAAGACAGCATTTTCTCGAAGCGCGCTTTTTCGACATTCAGTACTTTGCCGCGCAACGGCAGAATCGCTTGAAACTTGCGATCACGTCCTTGCTTGGCAGAGCCACCGGCGGAATCGCCCTCAACGATGTAGAGCTCACACAAAGCCGGATCTTTTTCCTGACAGTC